>CAZLYM010000036.1:10629-23756 GCA_964563475.1 uncultured Pirellulaceae bacterium | reverse complement strand
TGGTAAACGGGGCATCCTGAAGCACATCGTGCTTGGCAAAGACAACTTTCTTTCGTAGTTCACGGTCGACCTGATGCTGATCGCCCACTTTTTGAAAATAGGTTTTCAGTAAATCGGAACTCACATTTTCGAGTTGTGATTCAGAGTAGATTCCCTGACTGGCGAAGTCGATTACTTTTTGGTTAACGTCGGTTGCAAAGACCTTGAAGTCGACCGTTGAGTCACTTGCTTTCAGCAATTGGTCCATCAATATCGCGATCGAATAAGCCTCCTCCCCAGTTGAACACGGACATACCCAAATTCGTAGCTTGTTCCCGTCCGCCTCTTCGATCAAGTCCGGCAGCACCCGGTTTCTCAACTCCATAAAGGCATCTTTGTCGCGAAAAAACTCAGTCACGCCGATTAGCAAGTCGAAGTACAACTCCTGAAGCTCATCGGGATCGTCCACAATCTTTTCGAGATAAGATTCCTTGTCAGATGACCCGACCAGTTCCATGCGCCGGCGAATCCTCCTGTCAGTCATGGAGGTCTTGTAAAGTTCAAAGTCGATCTGAAAGTGATTGTGAAGCAGCAGTCGAATTTGATGATCGACATCTTGCTCGGCCAGAAACTGTAATCTGCGCGATAGCTCAGTCGGTTCTGTCTGAACGTATGTGGCTAGGGTTTCAGGAATCTCTTCCAATGGAGCAATGGCATCGGCGACGCCAGTGCTGATCGCCGCTCGTGGCATGCCATTGAATTTGGCAGATTGTTCATTTTGAACGATTACCATTCCGCCATGTTGTCGAATACGCTTAACGCCTTCGGCTCCGTCTGCGCCGGTTCCTGAGAGCACGATTGCGACAGCGCGATCCCCATATTCGACTGCAACGGATTCGAACAGAAGATTGATGGGCAGCACGGAGCGACTGCGGTCGAGCTCGTGGAGAACAAATTTTGCTTGATGCACCTGCACGTCGTAGCCGCTGGGCAAGACGTAGACATGGCCTGCCAACAAAGGCATATCGTTTTCAATCGCTTGGACTGGCAGATTTGTCTTCCGAGCCAGTATCTGTGGCATCAGGCTTTCATGTTCAGGTGAAAGATGCTGCACAACGACAAAAGCTACGCCCAAATCAATTGGCATCTGCGAAAAAAGAGATTCCAGAGTCTCGACTCCTCCTGCTGAGGCTCCGATGGCGACCACAAGTGGCTCTTCGGCGTTGCAGTAGGCTGCGATCCCAAGATCCCGTGGCGCGGAATTCGAGACAGATAGCGTTTTTTCGCAAGAACGATTTTCAGATTTCTTATCCATCCGTGTCCGATCAAATAAGCCAGATCCTAACTGGCCGTGGTAACAAACGCCTTTTGATTAAAGATGTTCTATTAGTTGACTACTCAATAAAGCATGAATTGTTTCGGTATATAATTGTTTCGGTATATCTGAGCTTCCTAGCGTGGAACTGTTTGACGCGTAAGTTTTGCGTGGCTTGGTGCATGGTTGGAAATTGCGTGCGGCTCTTCGGCAAGCTCGAACGAGCCCATCATCTGCATTGGTTTGCCCTCGTCCGACATCTTGATCACACCTCGATACGCGTACTCTCGATAATCGGACTGATTCACCCTCATTCGAACGACAAGCCGTCCTGTTTTTACGAATGAACAATGCTTGCTTCGAATGCTCTCCAATTTATGCAAATCGTCTACGTGGATCAGGTCCTTCCAGTTCGAAAACGTTGCTGACACCTTGTCTGGGTCGAGACCAAGAAGGTGATAACAATTGCTGGACCAAACCATTTCATCTTTGGAGACGTCGGGCCATTCCCAAAAGCCCGCATCGGATTGAACCGCAAACCCAACGGCGTTGTTAACGACATTCAGGATTACTCCTGTGATCTCGTTTTCCGAACGGTAAGGCACCATTTTTAACAACATTGAGTTTCCAGAATTGTCGTTCACCATTCGACTCATCGTGCTGCCCGACTGGACGACCTCTTGCAGGTCCTCGACGAGTGTTGAGTACTCAATTGCCGCGGAGAATCGTTTGATCGACCGGCCCAGATCGTGCGGCATTAAATCGAAGTGGTTGGTCATCACTTCAGTGAACCTCCGGATTCGCAAGTCGCGATCCAAAAAGATCGTTCCAATGTCCGAAGTAGACAGCAGGTTCTCAAGGTCGTTGGTGGTTTCTTCCAGTTCTTGCAGTTTTCGTTGAAACTCCGAATTCACCGAATGAAGTTCCTCGTTGACGCTGTGCAACTCTTCATTGGTGCTTTGCAATTCTTCGTTCGAAGCGACCATCTCTTCGTTGGTCGCTTGCAACTCTTCATTACTTGTTTCCAATTCTTCGATCGTGGCGTTGAGGCTTTCGCGGGTGAAAGTCAACTCCGACTCCAGCAACGAGAAGTCATCCCCCTGCTGAGTGACGGTCACCTTCTTTCGACTGCTCGACGGCTCCCTAGCAATGATCTGTAAAATCCAGATAAGGCTTTCAACTTTGCCGCCGGAAATCGCCTGCACGGAAATGTCGCAATTCGTAGAATCATCACCTTCAATCAAAGAAACGTTCTCGACCGTAAATTCCGTACCGACGTCCTTGCTCGCCCGGATCAGAGCAGCATTAACAACTGCCTTGGCGTCACCGGTCAGGAAGCTCCGGATGTTGCCCGAGAACCGACCTTCAGCGTTCTGCAACATTTTTCTTGCACTGCCGAAAATGTGTACAAGGTTTTGCTTGTAGTCTAGGATCAGACCGGAGGGAATTTTCTCGCGCAGGACCGTGTCGTAAATGTCCAACAAGCGTTGGGCTCCATGCGTTGCCGTTTGAGCGTGCAGTTTTGTTGTGGCAGCAACGACCGGCGAGGTCCGTTCCTTGATGTGTCTCGTTTGCTCAATGAGCCCCGGGCGGTTGCGGATTTTCGAGTAGATTCGCCATGTCCGACAGAGAACATTGAACTCATCCTTTAACGCTCCAGGCGTTTCGCTTGAGCCTAGGAAAAGGATGCCGTCTTTCTTCAACGCGAAATGGAACGACGAAACCGAAACCGTTTGCGCTTCCTGCCGAAAATAGATCAGCATATTGCGACACGTGACCATGTGGACTCGCGTAAACGGTGGATCTTGGATCACGTTGTGACAGGCAAAAACGAGATGGCGGCGTAACGTTGCATTGATGCGAAAACGACCGTCGGAAAGCTGCTCAAAATATTCATGTTGACGTTCTTTGGAAACGAATTCCATGTTCTCCTGCTCGTATTCGCCCTTGGCGGCAAATTCTAGAATACGCTGGTGAACGTCTGTGGCAAAAATCTTCAACAACGGCTTTCTGCCTTTACGCTTCATGCAATCAAGAATCATCATCGCAATTGAATAGCACTCTTCACCAGAAGCACAGCCCGCAACCCAAACTCGATAGGTTTCATCAAGCGGCACATTTTCCAGTTGCGCATCAATGGTTTCTTCGAGTTCATTGAACGCTTCGGTGTCCCTGAAAAACCTAGTGACGCCAATTAACAAATCGTGATACAACGCATCAAGCTCTTCCAGATCGTTTTTGCACAGTTCCGCATACTCGAAAACGGTTGTACAGTTGGCTAAGTTTTGCCTGCGCTCGATACGCCGGGCGATCGTGTTGGGCTTGTAGTGTTCAAATTTGATGTCGTAGCTCATCGACAACAAAGAAAAGATCAGGTTGATGCCCTCCAAGTTCGGGTCAACGACCTCGCTTTTGGGCAATCGTTCTAACGGGGCAACGGCATGCTTGACCAGCAACGGCGCGATCTCTTTGGCCGCCAGTACATAGTCAAGGCAACCTGTCGCTGCAGCGCTGCGTGGCATACCATCAAATTCAGCGGACTCGACGGATTCCCCAATCGTCAATCCACCTGCTCTAAAAATGACTTGAATACCGTCAGTCCCGTCGCTTCCCGTTCCTGATAGAACGATTCCCGTGCAGTTGGAGCCGCAGCTTTCGGCCAGCGACCTGAAAAAGGTATTGATCGGCTTGTGGATGTTTTCAGTGAATTCAGCAAGCGTCAGCTTTTGATCGACGATTCGGAGCTCTTTGCTTGCCGGGATTAAGTAGACATGGTTCGGCTCGACCTTCATCCCGTGCGTTGCAATCGAAATGGCCATGTCCGTATGACGAGCAAGAATCTCATCCATTAGACTTTTAAAGTCTGGCGAAAGGTGTTGGATGATGACAAACGCCATTCCTGTATCGGAAGGCATGTGGTCAAACAAAGACTCCAATGATCTAAGACCACCAGCAGAAGCACCGATCCCAACGACTGGAAAGTCATTGAACTCGCTGGGATGTTCCCTTGCTTCCTCTGTGTCGAGCATCCTTTAATTCCTTGCTATCGACGGCCGTGGGCGAACAACTAAAACATAGGTTGAACGGTTTCTGTCCCCTAAAACATTGACATTGCAACTCTTGATGCTGAATAGTTTGTTCCGTGCGCGTGACGAATGTACGCGAGTTGGTGTTTGCAATACTGTTTAAGAACCTTTCGGTTAACCGCTAATGTACCAGTTTGAACCAAATGGCAACAGCATTTTCAGAATATTTCCTAGGAAATCAGGCCCTCAATTATGTAGTTTCACATGCCTGCTAATCATCCAATCGCAAAGCGCGTGAGCCAGTTGCACTGACTCGACCCAAAAATATGGTCCTCGATGTTGCTAAAAGCTTCCGACACAATGAAAACGAATTAATTGGTCGCCGATGACGTTGCTCTATTTCAACGACTTTGCGTTTTCTTAAGTGTTTCAAATCAAACGAGTTGCGATACGGCGATTGTGAATCGAAAGAGAAGGTCTTAGAATCGACAAGTGGGATGTTTCACGAAACTGACTTGTTGGTGATTTAGGATTTAAACGATCGAGCTACACAGACGAACTCCCAAAACTCTTTGTAACCCCAACGCTGGGGCCCGTGAAAATAACCCGAGACGAATTGAATGACTGACTATTTTGAACGCAGCTCCATCGTCCATCGGCAGCTGCGAGGAAAGATTTCTTTGATCAGCAAGATGCCGATCGAATCTCGTGATGATTTGTCGATTGCTTACACGCCGGGGGTTGCTGGTCCCTGTGAGCTGATCGCTAAAGACCCGAGTCTGGCAAGAGAACTAACGATCAAGCGAAACACCGTGGCGGTCGTGAGCGACGGATCAGCTGTGCTGGGCCTTGGTAACATCGGGCCACTTGGAGCGATCCCCGTGATGGAAGGCAAGGCGTTGCTGTTCAAACAGTATGGTGACATCGACGCGTGGCCGATTTGCCTTGATACTCAAGACTCGCAAGAGATCATTGAAACGGTACGCCGGATCGCGCCTGTCTTTGGGGGCATCAATCTGGAAGACATCTCGGCACCTCGCTGCTTTGAAATCGAGGCCGCGTTGCAAGACATTGGAATCCCCGTCTTCCATGACGACCAGCACGGAACCGCTGTGGTCTTGCTGGCTGCGTTAATCAATTCTAGTCGCGTGCTGAACAAACCACTAGAAGAAATGAAAGTGGTGATCAACGGTGCAGGCGCGGCGGGAACTGCGATCGCGAAGTTGTTGCGCTGCGTGGGGAATGATCCAGAAGTTTGTGTGCCGGTCGCCGACGTCGTGATTTGTGATTCCAAAGGAGCCATCCACCAGGGGCGGAGTGACCTTTCGCCGTATAAGCAGGACGCACTCAAATTTTCAAACCGAGACAATCGAGGTGGTTCGCTTCAGGAAGTTCTGGTCGGCAGCGATGTTTTTATCGGTGTGAGCAAGGGGGGCTTGCTCAATCGCGATGACATTTCAACGATGGCTGACAACGCGATTGTTCTCGCGATGGCCAACCCGGAGCCTGAGATCATGCCGGACGAGGCGAAAGCGGGAGGAGCGGCGATCGTCGGAACTGGCCGCAGCGATTTTCCCAACCAAGTCAACAACTTGTTGGCTTTCCCCGGGATCTTTCGCGGTGCATTGGACGTGATGGCGACGCGCATTACTGAGAAGATGAAAATCGCTGCTGCTCATTCACTTGCTCAAACAATCACCGAACCGACGGCAGAACGGATCTTGCCTGATCCGCTGGACCGTCGCGTGGCTCCCTGCGTCGCCGAAGCCGTTGGAGCCGCATGGACTGAGAAAGAAGCTTAAGCAGCTCGTTGAGTTGACGACCTTTCATTGAACTCCAGCCCTGTGAAGATTGCAGGGCAAAGTTCGGTTGGTTTACTCAGCTTCTGGCTGAGCCAATTCGATTTTGATGACCGATGCGACTTTGTCGGGTGCCTCTTGCGGTAAATCGATCGTCAGCCGTCCGTCCGCTTGCTGGAACGTGCACTCTTGCCCGTTTGCCAAGACCGAAACAGCGGCAACTTTGCCCACGGCTTCCTTTAGCTCGAACGCGCCATCGGTCGGCCACTTAAAGATATGCAAGTACAACTTTCCGGGCTTGGTGGTACAACGGTAATTCCAGTCAACGATCGTTTTAGGTCTGCCTTTTTTATCCTTTTTCGTTTGGTCAACCGTTCCTAGCTCCTTGCCGAACGGAGTCGGATCACATTCGTAAATCGCTTCGCCGTTTTTAGCCAGCCAAGCTCCCATCTCGGACAGACGAGTAATGCTTGGATCTGGGATGTTTCCTTCACCGGTCGGCCCGACATTCAGCAAGTAGTTACCGCCTTTGCTAACGATATCAATTAAGTTCCGCAGCAATGTGGCGCTGCTTTTCCATTCTTGGTCGGCCTTGTTGAAGCCCCAGTGCCCATTGATGGTCATGCACGTTTCCCAAGGCTTCGCTCCAATTTCTGTCGGGATCTTCTGCTCGGGCGTACCGTAGTCGCCCAAATGGTTGCCAACCCTCGCGTTGACCACGCAGTCTGGCTGAATGCCACGAATCAATTCAAGCAGTTCCGCACTTTGTTCGGCGGTGATTCGTTCGGGCGTGTCAAACCACATCACACCAATCGGTCCGAAGTTCGTTAAGAGTTCTCGAACCTGTGGCTTGACTTTGCGCTCGAAATATTTCGAAAAGTCCTTTTCGTCCTCGTTGGGATAATCAATTAGGTTGCTGCGCCAGCCAATTTTCGTTTTGCGAGTTCCGGTGGGGCAGTCTGGGTCCTGCCAATCTCGCCCAAGCGAATAGTACACACAGAACTTAATGTTTCGTTTGTGACAGGCTTCGGCCAATTCTTTGATTGGGTCAATTTTGAGCCCAGCAAGATCGACGATGTTATGCGGACTGGAGGCCGATTTGTACATCGCGATTCCGTCATGATGCTTCGTCGTCACGACCAAGTATTTCATTCCGGCATCGGCGGCGATCTGTACCCATTGATCCGCATCGAATTTATCGGGAGAAAACTGTTTCGCGAACTCGGTGTACTCGGCCAGAGGGATTTTTGCACTGAACTGCAACCATTCGGCATGATTGGTTTCGCCATTCCATTCGCCTCCGGCTTTTGAATACGCTCCCCAGTGAATGAACAGCCCGAACTTGGCGTCTTGCCACCAAGCAATACGCTCGGCCAATTTGGCGTCCTTCATCTGCTTGGCTTCTTGTGCCATAGATACATTCGAAGCCAGCACCAAGTATGAAAAAAGTGCGCAGGTGCACAGCATTTGTTTGATTGAAATTTTAAGCATGTTCATGAATTGAGACTCCGGACGAGTGAATTGAAGTCGGTTAGGGAATGAAAGGGCAGCAATTGCGACGAGGAAGAGACTTCTTGTCGACGTCAAACCGCTACCGAAGCTTGAGTTGTAGTTTTCGAACGTTCATTGGCTGCCAGTTTTCCACATCGGGAATTACTTTCAATGGGTAAGTTCCCGGTTTTTCGACTTCAATGGTTCCCAGCAACGTCGTTTCGTAAGATCCGTAGCCGCCCGTCGACTCGACTTCGACTGAGGTAAGGTTCTGTCCCAGTCCCACGCGAAATCCCGTCTTCGCTGCTTCAATTGCAATTTCGCCAAACACCTCGTAAGTCCCCGCCTGTTCAAAGTCGACCGACCACTCGATCCATGCCTGAGGATCGGACCAGTAGCTGAGGTTAGGAATGTCAGCAGCTTTGACGCGAATTTGAGCCGCACCTTCGTTGTTGTGCAGGTAGGCTGCCGCAGCTTTCAAGATAAGCGAGCCGTCGTCGGCAAGCATCTCGTTTTTTTGCGTGATATCCAGCGGCCCATCGACATGCATTACCACCACGCTGTTGATTGGGTCGGGTGCTGCCGATGGCAATGATACGACGACGCCTGAGTCATCCTGCTGAAATTCAAGCGGCTTCATGTCTGCCTGAAGGTAAGTCAGATTCACTCGGTTGTTTAGGCCGGGGACCATGAGTTTCCCGTCTTCTGGCCAATCGAAAACATGGAAGTAGAACGTGGTCCCTTTGTTGTATGACTTCTTTGTGCATCGTCCCCAGCCAAGATCAGCAAAAGGACTTGCGGTCGTTCCATGAATGGATTCGCCGTTGATTTTCATCCACTTACCAATCGCTTCCAAACGTTCCGTCGCTTCTGGCAACAGAGTGCCTTGGCCGGTAGGGCTGACATTCAACAGATAGTTTCCACCTTTGCTGGCGATGTCTGCGAGATTGCGGATGAGTGTTTCCGTTGACTTGAAGTTTGTGTCCGATTTTTTGTAGCCCCAACTGCCGCTGATCGGCATGCAGACTTCCCAGTGCTTGCTGGCGGGAGCCTTTGCAGGAATTTTTCGCTCGAACGTCGTATGATCGCCTGGATAGTCCTTGCCCAAACGATCGTTGGTGATGACTCCAGGCTGCAACCCGGTTTGTAAGAACAGACTGTCATACGCTTCTTTGCTCATCTTGCGCGGCGTGTCCCACCAGAAGATGCCGATCGGGCCGTACTCGGTAAGTAATTGTTTGACTTCGGGTGCCGCTTTTTCGCGAACGTATTCTTCTTTGCTGACTTTCTTCAACGTACTGTCCCAGTTGTTGCCAAATCCACCCGGATGGTGCCAGTCCTGAGCCTGAGAGTAATAGAAGCCGAATCGAATTCCTGCGTCACGGCAAGCCACGGCCAATTCTTTCATGATGTCGCGCCCGAACGGAGTCGCATCAACGACGTTGTACTTTGTGGCCTTCGACGCAAACATCGAAAATCCGTCGTGGTGCTTCGCAGTGATGACGAGGTACTTCATTCCCGCGTCCTTAGCTCTCGCGACGAACTCTGCCGCATCGAACTTGGTTGGATTGAACTGAGCCGCATACTTCTCGTATTCGGCAATTGGGATTTTGCCTCGGCACATCATCCATTCGGCACTGTTGGGAAGCTTTTGGCCTTTGTACTCGCCGCCGACCACCGAGTAGATTCCCCAGTGGACGAACATGCCAAACTTTGCTTCATGCCACCACTGCATCCGAGCGTCTCGATCTGCTTCCGATGCAGCATCCAGCTCAACTGGAACGCCGTGGCCGTGCTGCAACGCCAACGCGACGTTTGGAATCGCAATGAGTGAAAAGGCCAACAACAAGTGTGTGATTCGTCGCATCATGAATTCGTTTCCTTGGTGACAAGGTCAAAATAAGGCTTATGGAATTAGTAATTGAGTCGTGTTCAAAGATGAAAGCGGCACTAAGAGCCAACGGGCGACGGCAATGGGCGAGTTCGTCCTTCCTCGCGAGCCTTCTCGAGTGCGGCCGCAAGTCGCTTGACGATGTCGGGGTGCTTGGACGCAACGTCCGTCGTTTCACCACGATCGTTGGTCAGATCGAAAAGTTCGTGCTTGCCGGTTTGTTTGTAGTCGATCAGCTTCCATTGTCCGGTACAAACTGCGACAGCGTTGTTTTTTCCATCACCAAGGATGAACACCGCCTCACGTTTGACGGTAGGCTCTTCTCCTAGTAGTACTGGTAGCATGCTAATCGAATCTTCACCAGCTTCGTCCGGTAACTCGCCTCCCGTTACATCGGCGAACGTCGCCAGCATGTCGGTCAGGTTCAGCAAGTAATCGGATGTCGTGTTCGGTTCGACATGTCCCGGCCAGCGAACGATAAGTGGCACGCGATGACCGCCTTCGTAAGGACGACCTTTACCATCACGCCACGGCCCGTTTACGTAATGGCCCAGCTTTCGGGCATCGATGCGAGCGGTTTTGAACGTTTTACGAATGTTGCCAACTTCACTGGCAAGGTTCAGGTTGACGTTCGAAGTGCCTTTGAAGTCTTTGGGGTTACCGCCATTATCACTTGCGAAGATCAAAATTGTGTTGTCGACCAGTTTTAGCTCTTCAAGCGTTTTCATGATCGTGCCGACGTGCGAGTCCAGTTCTTGAACATGGTCGCCGAACGTTCCGGCTTCGCTGGTGCCGCGGAATTTGGCTGCTGGCGTCACATGGGTATGCGGAGCACACGGCGTGAAGTAGACCAAAAACGGGCTATTCGCATTTTCCCGAATGAAGTCGACCACTTTTCCTGTAAGCACGGTGTCGACTTGGTCTTCTTGGCGTGGTTCGGAGAGTCCGTCGGGAAAGTCCTGTCCTTTGACGATCTTGAAAGGCACTCCGGGAGTGCGTCCAACAAGATCATGGTTTTCGATAAATGCCCGCGTGGAGTCATTGTGGTTCGAGGGAACGCCAAAGTGATAGTCGAAGCCTCTCTCTAGCGGGCCGGTGATCGGCAGTTCGTTCCAATCCTTGCTGTAGCCAAGGTGCCACTTGCCGATCGCGGCTGAATGGTAGCCTTGCGTTTTCAAAAACGACGCCAAATTGACTTGGTCAGGATCCAACCGATAACCGTTGCCCTTTTTGTTTAGACGCCACGGCGAGCGGCCTGTCAAGATTCCATAACGTGATGGCGAGCAAAGCGAACCGGCGGCATGAGCGTCGGTGAACTTCATGCCCTGCGTCGCTAGTTTGTCGATGTTGGGCGTCTTTATCATCGTCGCGCCGTAGCAGCCGACGTCTCCGTAGCCTAGGTCGTCGGCATAGATGATCACGATGTTGGGTTTGAAGCTCGATGGCTCTTGCAATTCCGTTGCAGTCACCGATTCGGCGGCGAGTGCAAAAACCAAGGCTATAAAAACAGGCAGAACGGATGCAGGTTTTTTCATGATTGTTCCGCGGTTAAAACTGAGTTTGGCAATGGAGATAAGGCATTCCGGACAGACAGCGAAGAAGGCCAAGGTGTTTCAGCAATTGAAGTGTCCGCCGTGACGAAGTCTTGATTCAACTAAAAGATTGTGATGTCCGCACAAAAAAAAGGCCAGAATCAATCGAAACTGATTCCGGCTTTTTTTATATCGAATACATCAATTGTTTAGATGGTGATCGATTCAGGCACTGACAGACGGGAACTTGTAAGGAGCACGGTACTCCTTGGTGGACCACTTTGCCAATTCGGCATCACCCACAATCTTCTCTTGTTTTGGATCCCACTGAACTTTCTTGCCTGTGCGAACGGCAATGCTGCCAAGGTGACAAACGGTTGCACTGCGATGTCCGATCTCGATGTCCGCTGCAGGTGTCGCACGAGTCTTGCAGCACTCAAGGAAGTTCTGAACGTGGCCGTTGTTGGCAAACCGTTTATGTTCTTTAGGTAAGATGATTTCATCACCTTTGCGGACAAGTGGATCAGGGATATCCATCTTATCAAGCATTTCAGGTGAACCCGGAACCAATCCGCCTCGCCAGACGAACACGCTGCCTTTGTCTCCAACGAACTCGGTGCCCTGCTTGTTTCCCTTGATACCAGGGATTTGCTTGCAGCTCATTGTGATACCGTTGGCGTAGGTGTAGTTGATGTCGGTCGAGTCCGGAGTCTCGTACCAACCTTCAGGATGGAAGACACCCGTTCCTTCAATACTGACCGGACCGCTCTCATCCATGCCCAATCCCCATTGAGCCGTGTCCAAGTGGTGAGCTCCAAAGTTGGTTTGCTGACCACCACTGTAGTTCCAGTAGAAGCGGAACAGGTAGTGAACCTGATTGGCGTTGTATGGGCGAACGGGTGCTGGGCCAAGCCAACGATCGAAATCAAAACCCTCTGGCGGATCGCTGTCTGGAACCGGTTTGCCGACTCGATCAATCCAGTTTGGCCCGGGAAGCGTGACGTTGACGTGTTTGATGTCACCAATCAACCCTGCCTTTAGTTGTTCCATCAGCAGGTGAAACTCTTTTCCGCTACGTTGCATCGAGCCTGTTTGAACGATTCGATTGTGTTTGCGAGCTGCGTTGACCATATGACGACCTTCGTCAATGACCAAGGTCAATGGCTTTTCGCAGTAAACATCTTTCCCTGCCTCACATGCTTCGATCGTCATTGTTGCGTGCCACTGATCGGGCACGGTGATTACTACCGCATCGAGATCTTTGGAATCGAGCAAACGCCGATAGTCGTCGGTCGCCAACGACACGTCGCGCTTTTCTTCCTCTTTGAGGTAGGCAGCTGCTTCTGCCAAGTACTTACTGTCCAAGTCACAGATGGCATCCACATTCTTGCGGAAGTACTTCAGGTTATTCTTAGGGCCACCTTGGTTACCCACTCCGATCATGCCGACTCGGACTCGCTCGCTGGGTGCTTCAGCCCCGAACGTAGCACGATAGCTCTTCGCAGAAATACCGGTGAACAAGCCGGCCATGGCTGACTTCTTGACGAAGGAACGACGCGTTAGTTTGGACATGGAAAACACCTCAAATGGTTTGTCTAATCGGATCGAAATTCTGATTTCGGAATTTACACTATAATCAATTGCCTAGCGGCTTCCAATCGCCCGCTAAAAGATGTCGCCAGTTTGTTGATGATTGTGTCGTGATTGCGGTAAACGGAACCGCTTAATCGGATTTCTGGAACGAAGGTTGCGAGGAGGGCTCCGAGAGATTGAGTTTTAAACCCGGAAAACCTGAAATGGTTCCGTTAGAAACCCCGGGAAAAATTCTCTGGCAATCGTTAGAGCTTATCCCAGCTTCTCGGCCCGCAGTCCTCGTCCGACGGGTGCGCAAGAGGAATCTAGGGACTCCCTGCTTCACCATTTGAGCTGTGGCTTGGGCGACAGTTTCGAGGCAGGTGAGAAAATCTGGAGCCAGTCATATGATTGATTTGAGGCTTTCGAAACTACGTCAAGTTTAACATGAATGGTCCCGGTATTCCCGGCCCGTGTTCCGCCCGGTCTGAACGTTTAACTTGGTTTCACGAGGCTCGGCTG
>CAZLYM010000036.1:8381-10529 GCA_964563475.1 uncultured Pirellulaceae bacterium | reverse complement strand
CGGCCCGTGTTCCGCCCGGTCTGAACGTTTAACTTGGTTTCACGAGGCTCGGCTGCTGAGCCGTCTTCGTCCCTGCGTGTTATGATACAGCGTTGCATTTGAAAAAATCGTCAGCAAAAATTGCCCGTTCACGTTTCGAGATTCTTGGAGTCAATTTGTGGTTTTGGAACTGCCGGTGCTTAATTTCGTTGTGGTTTGCTTAGCGATCATTGGTTGCTGTTCACTGCCCGCGTTGATCGCACTTTGGCTGGCAAAGTCGCGTTTGCATTGGCTGTTTCAATCACTCTTCATCGTAGCAGTGGCGTACCCATGGTCGTTAGTGAGCGGCTACGATTTGGCGCTGATTATTTTGGTCGCCGGATTTTCTTTGTTGATTGGATCATGGCTTGTTCAGCTGCGACAGCGAAGAAAACTCGAATCCGACATCCCGTCTACCCAGCAGTTAGTCAAAGATAAACCGACATTCCAGTTTGGCTTAAGCGATTTCGCAGCTGTGTTTGCGTTGCTGGGTGTCATGGCTGCATTACTGGGGCAAGCAAACCGAGACAGTATATGGGCCGAGGACCTAAAGACAAATTTGCTGGCTGTGATGCAATGCCTATTGATTGGTGCTGCAGTTGCGATTTGGAGTATCGCGTTACCTGTGTTTCGCAGTTTGAAATTTCGTTTTTGGTTGCTCTGGCTCGCCGTCCTTGCTGCGACTGCCGTCGCAGCAGGTTGGGATTCGTTTACTGCGAAAAAACTACTCTTGCTAAAGATGATTGTGCTTCGGGACAGCGGTTCTTGGTTTTTATTCGACCCGACGGCAACGATAGTGCAAAGCATACTAGGCTGGACGGTTGCCTTAACTATTCACGCCGTCACCGTCGCATTGATTCTTTGGCTTTTTAACAACCGAACTAGCAGAAACAATGAAGCGAAGCTGGCGAGTTTATCAAACGTTAGATTCAATTGGCTTGGTATTGGCAAAAAGCTAGTCGGCGGCGCATTCTTAGTTCTGTTTTTTTCAGCGATCGCTTATTGTTTCTTTCTTCTGCTCCCACCAACTCGCTATGTTCCAAGACGTGATGTCGTCGTTGGAGCGCCGAACTATTTCCCTGGTTTGGTGGAAGCTGGCTTAGCGTTAACTGATTCGGCTTTTCAGGGTGATCCGCCTGTTTTGCCGGGCGCCACACTGGCTAACAAACTTGACAACAATAGATCAACGTTTGACAAAGTCGAGGTAGCGTTGGCCGCTGACAACTGCTTTTTTGTTGACTGGAATTCATCTCGATTTGATTTTGCTGCAATGGCGAGCGCATCTGAGCTCCGTACCATTGCCAGAGCATTGTCGGCCCGTTCTCTTCAAGCACTTAGCGAAGGCCGGCATGATGATGTTGTCAAAGACGGGCAGCTTTGTTTTACACTCGCTGATCGAATTGCCACTGACGGAACACTTGTTCTTGGAATGGTCGGCACTGCGATTGAAGGTATCGGAGTTGAAGCGATGCGATCAGGGATCGACGGAGCTACCGAAAATCAACTTAACGCACTGGCAAGTCAACTTGATGGCATACTGGATCGATATCCTTCGCAGGAGGCCGAGTTTGATGACTGGGTTGCCGCAGACAAATTCTTCATGTGGAATAGTTCGGTCACTTATTGGCTGGACACTTTATCCTTTAGTTTGTTCGGCCTGACCTCAGCCTATGAGCCGATACGAACCATGCTTGTCCGCAGAGACACCGTTCGAGAATTGTTGCGGACGGAAATTGCAATCGTTTTGTATCGTTCCAAAAATGGTCAAGTGCCCGAAACCTTGGACGCATTAGTTCCTGAATTCATTGACAGGGTTCCAAACGATCGCTATTCCACGGCCGGGGAGCAACCTTTTCAGTACATCGTTTTCGAAGATGGGCAGCGTCACAAGCTTTACAGCCTTGGAAAAGACCGTGATGATGACGGTGGAGAAACAAATGGATTTCCTATGAGCGACGATATTGACTTACAGGCTTTATACGGAAATCGACTTGCCAGAAATGCAAAAGAAGTCAAAGAACACGAAGAACAGGAAGCAGCTCGATTGAAAGAAGAGGAGGAGTGGAGGGAAGAGGAGGAATGGGGAAAAGGACTTGAGGAAATGAACGATGAAGACTTCGAGGAAATGAA
>CAZLYM010000036.1:0-8281 GCA_964563475.1 uncultured Pirellulaceae bacterium | reverse complement strand
GCCGCCGTCTTCACTCAGCTTCAGGTTCCTCTAGCACCTTGCGTTCGGCCAGATCGTATTCAGCTCCCTGCCCTAACGCGACAAAGTCGGGCTCGCCGGGGACGACGGGCTGATTGCGGTCGTAGAAATGAACCTTGCCGCGTCCGACGACTTTGGCTTTTGATTTTTGCACAATGATGGCCGTTGATTCATCGATGCCAATACCTAGTAACTGTGGGTGCGTGTTGACCAACTGCGTCATGTCTTTATGGCGACGGCGCTGTGAAAAATGTTGGTCGATCGCGACGCCGCTGAGAAAACCCAGCCCGCCACGTTCGTAACCGAAAGCCATGATCTTGAAGTTGCCGATCGGGGTCGCTCTCGCAAGGTAATTCGCCTGAATCGATGCGCCGGCAGACGAACCGCCGATCACGCCACCCCGTTTGAGAACGTCTTTCATCAGCTGGTGGGCTTGGGTGCCGTAATACGAATCGGAGAAGTTCCATTGTCGACCACCGCCAAACCAGATTCCTGTTGCGTCTTTTAGCGGCGCTAGGAATTCTTCATCGGTGTTGGATTGGTTGCGATCTTTGGTGTGGATGAAAGTGGCGTGTTTAACCCCAGCTCTTTTCCATGATTCAACGACACGCTGTTTTTTGCGAACGGTGTCACTTTCAGCACACGGAATGAAAACCAGTTTCGCGTGGTCTTTGCCGCCGGCTGCTTTGATGAATTGTTGCATCAACCCGCGCGGTGTTCCTCCGCCACCAACAATCATCAGGGTGCCATTTTCGATAAACGGCTTGTCGGGCTTTGCCGCGGGAAACGGAGCAAGAGTGCGATCGATGGCGGCGCGACGCCATTGGGTTAGGTCAACAGTGACGCTGTTTGGGTCACGAGATCGCCTAGCCAACGCCGAGCGAATCGTCTGGGTTCGAACTGGTTTCTGCTCGCTCGCGGCTAAAAAGAATTTGGCTGTTCCCTTGCCTAGGACGAAAAGTTTCCGCCCCGAAAGGATCAGCACGGAATTGAATTCTAGGCCAACACCAACGCAACGCGGGTGGTCTGTTAGGACGCGGAGTAAGCTGTCTCGGTCGTTGCCCGAACCAGAAAATTCTGTTTCGATAACGCAGTCAGGCGTCAGATTCAAACCCGCGGTTTCAGGTTGGCCTTGGGCTGACGGCAAATAGAACTTGGACACGATTTCAGCAGGTGAACCGATGACTACCAAAGTGTTTCCGTCGTCAATGAATTCGGCAAACGCACTTTGGCAATCAGAGGCTACTTTGGTTAGCGATGCGGTGAGTGGATCGGCGTTATGCCATAGAACGCATTTGGATGTTTGGAGAACGGAGCTGAATTGCTTGGTGGTGCCATCCACTTTGAGAATCTCTACGTTTTGGTCATCGTCGAAGATCGACCGTAGCGAATTTTGTGTTTTTTGATCGGTTGAATTGCCCGTCAGGATGGTTGTTTTTTGTTTCTGTTGCAATTTAGGAAGAGCAGTCTTGATCAAACCAAAATCACTCAGCGACCCCGCGACAACGATCGTGCCATTGATTTTCAGGTCGATTGGCCAGTGTTCGAATTTTGGATCGTCGGCCCAAGCGATGGCCGGGAGCGTCAGGAGGATGCCGAGTACGAGTGACTTGAATATGCTATTCATGCGATTTGGGGCTACTTTGACTTGATAATGCGCGGTTTGCAATTCTAAGGTTACTCGATTTCAACACTATTTGGCATGAATTACGGTTCAGGTTTTCTTGAATGAATGCGTACCGTTTTCGTTGCTCTGTTCCTGCGGGAATTTTGAATCGATCGAGCCGCTCGGAATCAGTTCCTCGCAGGATTTGTTACGGGTGATTTGGGACAGGCAAAACTTAGTTGTGACTGAATTCGGTAGGCGTTTTTGCGTGTAAGCAACTGAAAACCCCCAGTTTCGTGGGTGTTTTGCAACATCTGTTGGCCTGCTTGCGAAAAAAAGGACCGAAAATTCACGCTAAACGCCTTTTTTGGACGAATTGATGCCGTTGTTTCTGGCCACAGGCTATTTTGGTGATAGACTCTACGTAAACAACCCACCTTAAGCCCCTTTCGCGCGACGAAGCCTGCCATGAACTATTTTAAATCAACACCCGCGACACCACTTACGATCCAGCAACATATTCTCGCGGAGCAGGAAAAGTTCCCCGGCGCAAGTGGCGAGTTTTCGTTTTTGCTTTCTGGCATAACGTTGGCTACAAAAAAGATACAAGCGCAAGTTCGTCGTGCGGGTTTAACTGATATTCTTGGCTCAGCCGGTGACGAAAATATTCAAGGCGAAGTTCAACAGAAATTGGATGTCTATGCCAACCATGCGCTCATTGACAGTCTCGCATCCCGAGAAAGTGTTGGGATTTTGGCGTCCGAGGAAGATGAACATGCGATGGTTACGCCAAACCAAACGGCGTCAGCGAAATACGCGGTTGTGTTCGATCCACTGGACGGTTCGTCAAACATCGACGTCAACGTTAGCGTAGGGACAACATTTTCGATTTTCCGTCGCCCTGACGGTGTTGGCTTTGATGATCCAAGCCGCTGGGTATTGCAACCAGGCCACCGCCAAATTGCTGCTGGGTATGTCGTCTATGGTTCGTCCACGATCATGGTTTACACCTGCGGTAATGGCGTTCATGGGTTCACACTGGATCCAGGCGTCGGCGCATTTATCTTGACTCATGAAAACATGCAAATGCCTGAACAAGGCAGTTACTATTCGGTCAACGAAGCCTATCTTAATGCGTTTCCAGAAAATTATGGAAAGTTCATCCAGCATTTACGAGCCGGTAATCTTGGGCATGGTTACAGTTCACGCTACATCGGTTCACTCGTCGCAGATTTCCATCGCACATTGTTGCGTGGCGGGATCTTCATGTACCCACAAACGGCAGCACACGCCAATGGCAAGCTTCGATTGTTATACGAAGCCAACCCCATCGCGATGATCGCGGAACAAGCAGGCGGTTTGGCGACCAATGGTTCGCAACGAATTCTTGATCTTCAGCCAACAGAAGTCCACCAACGAACGCCACTGATCGTCGGTAGCAAGGTTGAAATGCATGAGTTCGAAGAGAACTTCTGCTAAACGAGGAGAAATCTTAGGCCAGCCATGCTGTTGATTTGCGGCTTTCGAAATGGCGCCAAGTTTAACTTGGGTGGCTATGCGATCCGGGCTGATACGTTGGAGTCACCACGCCTGCACTAGTATGCTCGTACGTTAGCACTGTCGTGGATCCATTTTTGGTCGAAGCGATTCTAATCCAATTTATCCGGGGCAAAATGGTGATCTCAACTGAGCCGTCTCAACTGAGCCATTTGGGCGATAGCCCCGGTTTCGTGATGTGGCAACGGTGGCTATCGCCAAAACGGCTTATTGAATCTACCGCCGCTAGA
Organism: uncultured Pirellulaceae bacterium; assembly: GCA_964563475.1. Classification (GTDB taxonomy): domain Bacteria; phylum Planctomycetota; class Planctomycetia; order Pirellulales; family Pirellulaceae; genus Mariniblastus. The sequence continues at coordinate 4,870 of CAZLYM010000036.1, read as the reverse complement.
ACCTATCAACCTAACGCGGTCGAGATGTTCACTCTGTCTGACCGTTCGATGCCCGATATTCTGCCGCAAACCCGGCACTAACGCAAAAAACGTCGCTGACTCAAATGAATCAACGACGCTTACAAGTAGCGATGGAGGGATTCGAACCCCCGACACGCGGATTATGATTCCGCTGCTCTAACCAACTGAGCTACATCGCCATGAGAAGTTCAGATGCGGTTGCATCTGACCGTTTGATCGACCGTTGACTGGTCGAACTGAAAAAAGCTTTCGGGGGGTAGGGTTATCGCGTGTCGTAAGCTTCCGTGCCCTTTGCCGCGACTCATTTTCCCGGACAATATAAGGGAATCGATGAAATCGCTGCCGAAATCTGGCCCTAGTTTAGCGACTCGAATTTTCTAGGCAAGACGGAGTTTTCGCCAAATTCTGACCTTCATTGCTGGAGAGGGCTTTGCCCGCAAGGGCCTGCTTCGGTCGCCCGATTGTCACGCGGCGTTTCCCGGATTCGTCCGAACCTTGTGACGGTGCGGTTGTCTATGGCTGGTGGTCCTGAGCCCCGTTGTCGCGAGCGAGCCGATCGTTGAATTCCTCAATCATTCGCTGAGCGTGCCCGGAATAGTCGCCATCATTGTCCGAAATGGACTGGATGGTGTCAGCCTGTGGGGTTCTTTCGAACGACCGTGTGTTTCCTGAGGATTCGACTGATTCCCGGCTTGATCTTTGCCGATGTTTCTTGGACAATCAAAGTTCCAAAAGGAGATGTGGCTGAGTGGTCGAAAGCGCCTGATTGCTAATTAGGTGAACGGGTCAAACTGTTCCGCAGGTTCGAATCCTGTCATCTCCGCTTTAAGCAAATTTGCCTGCAATTCAATCGATTGAGTTGTGGGTTTTTTTGTGGCTTTTGCGAAGCCGGAAAGCGAGGTCAAAATTCTCTTGTCCAGTGCTTTTCAATTGACCACGCTGGCCAATACAGACTAAGGCGCGAGATTTTCACTTCAGACTCCCGCCGGCGAATCCAAGCAGATACGACTTTCCAAGTCCTTTAGGGCGTTAAAGTGTTTGACTGCATCTTCAAGATTTGACTCTCTCGCCGCGGTTTCCAATTTGAGCGAGGGAGCGCCGAATTCTACGAATCCGACTGTGCCGCCGGCCCCTTTGAGCCAGTGAGCCAGACTAGCTAGGCTTGTCGTATCGTTCGCGGCGAGAGCCGCTTCCATTTCGCCTAGCTTCGCGTTGAGCTGAGGAACAAAGTCCTCGACGATAGCTCGGAATTCGGGTTCGTGAGTGGGCAGTTGGGAATAGATTGGTGCGTCCGCGACTGTCGTGTGTTCAATTGCTTGGGCGCTGTCGGCTGCTTGTATTTTAATTGTTTGTTCCTCGGAACGGGCGGGAGCCTGAGGAGGGGCTTCAGATTCGGGCGCTGGGATGGGGTTTGTGGTGGCAATTTCATGCTCAGCACGTGCGATCAGTTTGGACAGTGTGGCTTTGACATTTTGATCATCGTGTTTCAGGCAGGCCGTCAGCAGTTGCTCGGCTTCCTCGGCCGCATCCTGATGTCCTGATGCGTGGCACTCATCTCTGAGTTTCGACAAGCAGCGGGCCACATGATCCATGTCGCGACTTTCCATCGTTTGCTGGAACTCAATCAAGTGTTTCTGTAAAGCCAATCTGAAATCGACAGTGAAGTCAGAGTGTTCAGATTTCGCAACATCGGGCAGTGCAGATGAAGCTACTTCTTCGGAAATGGGTAGGTGAGCTAGGTAGTCGGCGACGGTGCGAAGGACTTCATCGATTTCCACTGGCTTGGTTAGGAAGTCGTCACAGCCCGCGGCCAGACATTTTTCTCGATCACCTGTCATGGCGTTCGCGGTCAATGCAAGCACTGGAGTCTTCAATCCAGCCTCACGCAATGTAGTCGTTGCCTTGTACCCGTCCATAACGGGCATCTGCATGTCCATCAGAATCAAATCGAATTCAGTCGCTGTCGCTTTCTGCACTCCAAGCTTTCCGTTTTCAGCCTCGGTCACCGTGCAGCCGGCTTTTTCAAGTATGAGCTTGATCAATCGGCGGTTTGCGTCACCGTCATCAACGACAAGGATTCGCCCGGCGGGCAATCGTGTGATGCTTTTGTGGCCACCACCTTTCTGCTTGGAGCTTTCGCAATACTGTTCGTACGTAATCGCAGGAAGCTTGTCGACGGTCCCAATGTCGATCGTGAATGTGAATGTGCTTCCTTTGCCCGGCTCGCTGGTCGCCGAAATCTCTCCTCCGAGAGATTCGACAATTCGTTTGCTGATCGCAAGCCCTAGTCCGGTGCCACCAAATTTTCGTGTCACGCTAGAGTCGGCTTGGACGAACGGATCAAAGATTTTTGCGAGCTGTCCGGGTGTCATTCCGATGCCCGAATCTTGGATCGAGACTTGCAGTTGTTGTCTCTTGCTTCCGACTAGTTGAGTTGTGATGGACACGGCGCCTTCGGAAGTAAACTTGATCGCGTTTCCGACCAAGTTTGTGATTACTTGTCGCACACGAACGTCATCGGTTGTGATCTGGCTTGGCAACTTTGAAGAATAGACGACTTCCAGTTGAATGTTTTTCTCTTGTGCTCTGCCTTTGAGAATTTTCACAACGTCGTTGATGATTGCATAGGGCGAGCACTTCTCGTGGGACATTTCCATTTTGCCTGCTTCAATTTTTGACAGGTCCAGAATGTCGTTAATCAAAGACATCAAATGTGAGCCGCTGGCGTGAATCGTCGACAGATACTCGTCTTGTTCATCGGGGTCTTCGACGAGGCCTCGGCGCAGCCAGTCGGTGAAGCCGAGGATCGCGTTCATCGGAGTGCGAATCTCATGGCTCATGTTGGCCAAGAAATCAGACTTGGCTTGATTTGCTTCTTCAGCGGCCTGCTTGTTGTTTTCCAGTTCTGTGACATTTTGGAAGCTTACCAAAACACCGTTTCCTTGCGACGATTCTGACGCGACTGGGGCACAGTTGATTTTGAACGCAAGTCGTTCAGGGGTTTGGCCTGCTGGTCCGGATCCGTTGGCCACGTCGATACAGATCATCTGGTCGAAAATGCGTTGGCCAGTGGCCGAGCTTTCAATCCACGGATGTTCGGTTAACGGATTCCCGTCGACCGTCAGCCAATCAAGAGAGGTGTGTGGTGTCTTGCCGAGCATGCGCTCGGGGTCGACGTTGAGCGAATGGCAGAACACTTGATTTGCAAGGACGACGCGCCCTTTGCGATCCAGCACAAGAAGCCCTTCAGACAGATTGTCTAACGCACTTCGGACTCGGTTGGGAACGGTTTTTGATGGATTCAGCTGAGTCAACATGGATCCAAGGTAGATCATATACAGAATGAACGTTGTGGCGGCGACGAAGATGCAAAAGCGAGTCGTCGGAGTTATCCACGCGGACAAACCCGTTCTCAAAGGTGACAAGGTGAAGTGAATCTTCCCCCACCTGTCATTGCCACGGAACAAGTCGATTGCCAGTCGATTCTCGGGGGCGCGAGCTTGGCTTTTGAGCATGTTTGCGTATCCAACGCTCTCAATCCTTCGTCGTCCGCTTTTATCCATGATTCGAATTGCTTCGATTTCATCACTTTGTTGAACGATCTGATTGATCATCGTTTTAAGCATGCGATGCTGATCGTTTTGAATCAACAATGCAGCGCTGACGGATATCGATTGGGCCAAGTTGGCCCGGGCGCGGATTTGTTCCTGATCCGTTGATGGAATCAGGCGGATGATGGATGCCGCTTGGATGACCAGAAGCAGAATGCCTATCAGTCCTATGGTCAGTCGAATTTTTGTAGTCAGCCAGCGCATTGGGTGGGGTGGGGGTGTATGTGAAGGGGAGTATGTGAAGCTTGTTTCAGCGGGCAGTTGGGCTTGTTCTTTAAATACTAGTTGTTTTAAGCGTCGACCATTTGTTCGATCGACTCATCTTCTTCATTTTCGGCGATGGCACTGGAGATGACCGGCAGTACATCAAACGACGCCCAAGCTGGTAGCGACGACATGAATGTAGAAACTAGGATTCCACTCCCCAGATTCCAAACCAAGTAGCCGACGGTCAGCAACGATGCCGCCGAGACGGCCACTTCCGGAGTACCGATTGCAACTCGATCATTAATGTAGTGTTGTGTTGACGAATCGAGTTGATCAAGGAACGCAGAAGCGAGGACATCGGCGTCGAATTCAATAGAACGTGTCAAACGACGATTGTTTTGGTCGAGTGACAGGTGTCTGATGAGTTCGATGTCTTCAGCGTTGAATGAGTAACCGTAGGTTCTGTCTGACCGCGAGGAGAGATTGTCTGAGCCGATCTGAGTGGTTTCATCGTCGTCAAAACCGTCAAATTCGATTGTATTGTCGGAAGCGGAAATTACACCATCGGAAACCAGTGAGGGTAAACTGTCGGGGGCAGGGGAGGGCTCGACGGTATTCGGCATCAAGATCATTGGAGCGGCTGGGTTTTCGTCTTCGTCACTGTCCCGTGAATCACTATCGTCGTCGTTCGAGTCGGTATCTTCGGTGGCTTCATTGTTACTGCCGGGGATGAGGAATTCGATCACATTTAGGTCAACGGAGAGAATTTCCGATTGCAGTTGACCAGAATCGGTAGCGACAACTTGGAATGAATCTTGGCCACTGGAGGAAAGAGCTGTCAGTTGATAAATGACATTGCCATTCCCGTCGATTGTCACCAATCCCTCATCTGCGGGATCGATGATTGAGAATGTCAGTGAGTCACCTGCGTCAACATCATTGAAAACGCTATTGAGGTTGAGTCCGATGCTGGATGGATCTCCGGTTGCCGGCGTGGTTATACTCAATTGTCGCGTGACGGCCGTCGGTGC
>CAZLYM010000035.1:15374-24246 GCA_964563475.1 uncultured Pirellulaceae bacterium | reverse complement strand
AAGCATGGCACCCGTTACGTTCGATCGGGTGAACTGCTGTTCAGGTCTGACAGACCACTACGTCACTTCGCGGTCGGAATCTGTCGGTTCACCCGGTCGGCTGAAAACGAAGCGGATGAACTTCCCAGACAAGGCCGGCAATTGACTCCGGAATGCGTACAGCAGACCCCCGACGATCAATATGAACAAGACGGTCCAGAACATTGACTGATACAAAAAATGGACCCAGCTAAGCAAAACCGTCACCACCTGAATTGCCGCGGCGACCAGCAGTAAGTTCACTTTCTGTTCGACCGAAACCAATCGGCTCTGAATCGGGTCGTAATCTGAATCGTTCATAAACTGCCTCTTAGCAACGCTTTGTTTCGGAATTCGTTGATTTCTTCCATCATAATTCGCATCGACTGAAATCGAGCGCTAGGCTCACGAGCCATCGCCTTAAGGCAAATTTGCTCCAGTTCCTGAGGGATAAATCGATGAGGAGCCGCCTCACTAGGCTTTATCGGCTCTTTCGAGGTTATATTCGCAAAAGTTTCTCGAATATTGGCTCCACGAAACGGTTCTCTTTGGGCCATCATTTCGTACATGACGACGCCCAGACTATAAACATCGGTTCGTTCGTCGACCATCCACCGTCCGCTAACCTGTTCAGGCGACATGTACAATGGCGTCCCGGTCCGTTCCTCGGGCGAGCCGTCCTCAGCTTCGTTGGGCATTCCCCAGACCTTGGCACTACCCCAATCGATCAAGGTAACCTCGCCAAATCGACCGACGATAATGTTCTCGGGCTTGACGTCTCGATGGATCACGCCCAAAGCGTGAGCGTATGCCAATGCGTCGCCAACCTGAGTCAAGATACTGAGCAATCGATTTAGGTCGAACTCTTTTTCGGCAGCCGGTTCACGTTTGGCCAGCGAAACGATAATGTCGAACAGGGTGTGACCAAGGATTCGCTTCATCGCAAAATACCAGCGTCCCTGATCGTCCTGACCAAGTTCGTACATTGGCACGGTTGCCGGATGAGAAAGCTGAGCCGTGATTTTCGCCTCGCGGATCAGGCGACGTAGTTCCAGCCGTTCATTTTCTAGATCCGGCCGCAACATTTTCAATACGACTTGACGCCCAAGGTTCGTATCTTTGCAGACATACAGTTGGGCTTTCCCGCCCTCTTTGAGCGCTTTGATTTGAGTGTATTTTTGAAACGAGTTACTGATCGTTTCGGGCAAGTGGCTTTCGACATCGGCAACGAACACCATCGGGAATCGATTATCCATCGGGCTAATCTTTCAGCTCAGGGAATTCGGGACGAGGTCTGCTACTTAAATTCGAGAACAGCTTGTCCAGTCGCCGCCATCGATTCCAGTCGGAACGAAGCAGGCGGCTGTCCGCATCAAGGCGGCCTTCACGAATCCAGAGTAACATAATGTCGTATCGGACCGGGCCATATTCCCGATCCTCTCCTATATTGACGACCCATTGGTCATGAGGCGCTGGTTGTTCCCATGATGTCTCAGGGAGCCAGTTGGGCACAATCGTGCTGATGATCGGTGGTCGCGTTGGTCGAATCATGATCTTGGGTGGCCTGAGAGCTTCGGGGCGAGGCTCTTTGCGATCCTTGAGCCACTCAATCAACGGCGCGACGTCCACTCCACCGCGGTAGCCTTTTTCCTCAAGCGACTGCAAATCGTTCAACGCGGTTTCAAACTCATCCAATTGCGCACAGACGGTGCCACGAGCGAAAACGGCCCGGGATTGGTTTTGAGGGTGTTCTCTCAACAGATCGATCACGACGCTGTAGTCGGTTGCCGCTGGTGCGAGTCGTCCGGTTGCTTGGAATAGACGACCACGAGCAAAAACGATTTGTGCCAGATCCTGCGCCTTGGGAAAGCGGTGCAGGGCCTTGGTCAGGCAGATCAGCCCGTCCTGATGCTGGTTGTTGGCAGACAACGCCTTGGCCATTCCCGTCCACGCTGCAATCGATAGCGGATTAGCGCCCAAGACTTTGCCAAAATCTTCGATCGCTTGGGTGCCTAACTTCAGTCGCATTGCCAGTTGAGCGCGGCGTTGGAGAACACTAATTTGGCTCTGGTCGAGCTCCAATGATCGAGTAAGGTCACGCATGGCTTCGTCCAGTCGATCGTTGGCCTCAAAAGCAATCGCTCGGTCAAGATACAGCGACGGGTCAGTCGGGTCATAGGCGATCGCATGGTTCAGCGATTCGATCTGTTGGTCGGTGCTCCCCTGCTGGCTGGCAATTTGAGCCGCCAGCGCGTGATATCGCGCTCGCGATGACGACAACGAAATGGCTTGTTCAATGTCTGACTTGGCAGTTTCGATGCCGCCTTGTTCAAGCAACGCTTGGGCTCGACCGTAATAGGCTGCATGACTGTTGGCATCGAGCGAAATTGCTTTGGAAAAGTCTTCAAACGACGCTTTGAATTTTCCCTCTCGGCAAAGGACTTGCCCGCGAGCGATCCGCGCTGCGATATCCGTTTTGTCAAGCTTCAAGGCAGCGGTATAGTCCTTGATCGCATCTGCGTATTGGGAAAGGAACTGGTACGCCTGTCCGCGATGTCGAAACAAGTCGGGCGTTTCGTGACCGCGTTGGTGGAGACGAGTGAAGAAACCGATTGCTTTGTCGGCAACTGATTTGCCCAATTGACGGTAGGCATCGGCAGACGAAGGCCGAATTTCGACCGCGTGCTGGAGATCTTCAATCGCTCCCGCAAGATTCTCCGTTCGTGATGACGCGGCGGCTCGCCAGATCAGAGTTCCTGCGTGGTCTTGGCGAAGCACGAGCGAATTTGAAAAATCCTTGGCGGCGTCTTCGAACTCGTCTAGCTCGTACCACTCGATCCCGCGACGGTACAGGTAGTCTGCTTTGTCCGCGTCGTTTTTCGCATAGTCAATGCTGCGGCTATATTCCTCGGCGGCCCGACCGAAATCTCCCATCTGCCGGAATACGGTCGCCAACAGGGCGTAAACTTCAGGGGCTTGATTGTTGATCGCTTTGGCTCGATCACAACTGGTCATTGCTTCGGCCAAGCGGCCAGATGCCGAAGCGATCTGACCTCGGACCAGCCACGCACTAAAATCCAGATCGTCAATTTCTAGGGCTCGGTCAACGTCATCCATCGCCAGATCGTGATGTCCACGCCGATTTTCTGCTTCGGCCCGCAACACCAAAGCATTGATGCTGTCCGAGTGATGCTGCAGATACTCAGAAAAATCGTCCACTGCCAACGAATCGTTTCTGACGGCGTAGGCACATTTGCCGCGTAGCAACCACGCTGCGTCAAACAGGGGATTACTTTCTAGCAGCTTGGTTAGTATCTCAGCCGCCGAAATCGGATCATCTAAGTCGTAGTGAAGCGAGGCCACATCCAATAGCAAGTCGGGATCTCCGTTGGCCAGTTTTTGCAGTCGAGACACACACTGCGAGGCATCGTTAACGCGATGCTGCCGATGGTTTGCTTTGGCCAACACCGTCAGTGCGACGCGTTGACAATGGTTGTCGCCCTGAATCGCATGATGACATAGTTGTTGTAACCTTGCATCAGACAGGTGAAACGACGAATCGTCAGACTCATCGGATAGTTTCGCCAGTGCCGCTGAAGCCCAAGGATGTTCCGGGTTAAGCGTCAGGGCCTGCTGAAAATCTCGTGCCGCTTTGGATAAGTTGTCCAAGCGATAATACATCCACCCTCGTTCGAACAACAACTGAGCGGTTGAATTCCCGTGAGAGACCTGCTCACGAAAATACTCGGTCGCGACCTTCGCGTACGACTTCATCAATTGCTGAAACTCTTCTCGTCGCTCATCGGATCGAACGGACGCTTGATGCAGATCCTCGAACGCAAGCCGCCATTGATTCTGTTCACCTCTTGCTGCGGCTCGCCATGACCATGTCTGTGACACGTCGGGGTTCAGCTTGATCGATTTTGAGCACTCGCTGACCGCTTTTTCCAGTTGCATTTTTTGCAAAAAGATATAGCCCCGCAAACCGTGGCACTCGGCCTGCTGATGTTCTGACGTTCCCTTGATCAATTCCGTCAGGACAGCCAGTGCCTGCCCGTACTTGTTAGATTCGGTCAGTTCGTAGGCTTCTCGATACCTTGACAGAAACAACTCCCGCGCATCGGAACTCTGCGACGTGTGGGAGTCTGTCTTAAAGCGATTCCCGTTGGATTTTCTTCCGGCAGCGGGCAAGTTCTTCAGCTTCAAATCAAGCGACTTGACGGCAGTGGGAATTCGTACTTTCCGAGGAGCATGGCGCGAGTAATTTGGAACGATGCGAATTTCATCAGACGATTCTCGGTTGAATTGCGGTGAAGACTGATTGGGGCGAGAAACGGAGCCATCGGTCGGCGCAGCAGTGTTGGCATTCCGGGCAGAAGCCGGCTGGCCGCAGGCGGCACAGCGCTGTTGGCCCGGTTGAATGGGGGATTGGCACGCGGGACACGTTTGATTCACGGACAACCTGTACAGTAAAACACCAAATTATCTGGCTCGTCACCAGTCGCAGTAACGTCATTATCGGACTTAAACTGCCTAACGTCAACGATTTAGAGCTTGTCTTATCGCATGATCTTTCAATCCGATCGATTTTGGTGGTGGAAACAAAAGCTGGGTTGCCGATAATGATTACATGAATTGTATCTACAACCTAATGATCAAGTTGATGATTCTTTGCCTGTTGGCCTTTGGGCTGACGGCTGATAGTGCCGCGCAAAGAAGAGGTTCTTTCGATGCAGAAAGCTATTTTAAATCGCTTGATCGGAACGGTGACGAAAAACTTGATAAGAATGAGTTGCACTCAAAGGCGTTAGCCTTTTTGAAGAGGCGTGGAGTAGATGTTGAAGGGGATAGTATTCCGCTGAGTTCCATTTCGAAGCAGCTCAAGCCAAAAAATAAACCGGATGACGGCAACCGTGGTCAAAAGGCTCAGAAAACAAAAAATCTCAAAGTTCCCTCTTTTGGCGTGCCGGCGGAGAAGTACTCGGTAACTCCGTTTGGAGTTGACGGTGCGGAAAAGCAAGAAGAATTTTCCGAGTCAACGCTGAAGAATACGCGGAAGCTTCTAGGCTGGTACGACCGAGACAAAAACGGTGTGCTCGATGAGACGGAAATAAAAAGAGCTAGATGGGGCGCTCCCACCCCAAGCGAGAGTGACTTGAACCAAGACGGTGTGCTGTCTAGGTATGAATTGAACAAACGGTATCACTTGCGGGAACAGGAACAGAATAAGCAGAGCGAGAGCACGCAGTCGAGAAGCAGTAGATCCCGCCGGCGTGGCAACGGCACGGATTCGAATGGTCGCTCAAGTAATAGCTCCAGCGGTGATTCGAGCAGTCGTTCCAGCAGCCGTTCGAGTAGTAGTTCCAGCAGTCGTTCGCGAGGCAGTGGGCGAACTTCGCCAACGACCAGTTCATCAACTACTTCTTCGTCGACGTCAGCGTCACGTAGTTCAGCAGCGTACGAGAAATATGCAAAAAACCTAATCAAACGTTATGACAAAGATAAAGATTCTCGACTGAGCAAAGAGGAGTGGAAGGCAAGATTGATTCTCCACGCGGACGCGGATCAAAACAAAGACGGGTACGTGACTGAAGAAGAATACGCCGACGCGCTGCAAGCGGATAACGATAAAAAAAAGAGTACCTCGTCGTACTCTCGGAACATACCCACTAGAGCCACAGCCAGTCCCAGAACCTCGACCGGCAGCAGAGCCAGGTCTGCCAGCAGAAGTAAGTATTCCAGTAACGGAAAGTCTAGTAGAAAGAGCGGGGCAGGGGATTTTTCGAAACTCGATAAAGACTCGGACAACCAAGTGCAAATGCATGAGTATTCCTCGGATTGGGACGACAAGAAAGTGAAAGAGTATTACGCCTACGACACGAATCGTGACGGTGTCATTACTTCCGCTGAATGGAAGGCCAAGTAGTTGCCAGCCGTCGTGATTTCCCTCGCCCAATCCGGCACCGGGTGTTTGAATGAAAGCTGTTGCTTTGGTTGCTAGCCGATGGATTGAGTTGGTCAGGTTTTGGTGTAGCGTGAATAGTGAGTACTCCGGATGACAAGTCGACCTTGGCCAAACGAATGGAAAGTTTCGGGCTGCTGTTTGCACAGTCGGAACAGAGTTTCCTAGTCACGTTTGTTCTAGTTTCTCTGCTTGGCATCACGGTCTGGAGTTGGCGGTATTCATCGCGCGTCGAACAAATCATTGACATTGACCAGCGCTCGCCCGCGTCGGCCGCATTTCAAATTGATCTCAACACTGCGACGTGGACAGAAATTTGCACGCTGCCCGGAATCGGTGATCAACTGGCGCGTGATATCGTGGCTCATCGTCAGCAGATCGGTTCTTTTCCCAGCAACGAAGCTGTTCAGTCGGTGTCGGGGATCGGTCCGCTTACTTACCAGCGTATTGCACCGTTTTTGATCGCGATTTCGTCGGATGCCGGGGCGACCACTGCCGTAGCGCCGGTAACCGTACACCCCGTGGCAACGTCGCCCGGTGCCAGCAAACGCTGACCTCGCACTGATCTCGCATTTTCCTGCTAAGGCAAGTAGCAGGATAAAACTCACCAGCAGATCGAGGAAATCTGTCGAGGTTCCAATATCCTGAGCGGTAGGTTTAAACTTGCCTTCAGCCTAAGGGTGTCAGGTGCTGCAAGGTGCGATAGAATGTAGGGTTGTCCTGCGCGGCAAATGAAACGCGATCGTGCATCAACGGACGCTTGAGAAAATTTGCTATCCCATTCACCCTGCCTTTCGCCCAACAGTCTCTATGTTCAAGCTGTCTTCTTCTTTCCAGCCCGCCGGCGATCAGCCACAAGCGATTGAATCGTTAACTAGAGACATCAAGCAAGGGAAAAAGTTTCAGGCGTTGATGGGAGTGACGGGGTCGGGAAAGACGTTCACGATGGCGAACGTGATCCAGCAAGTGCAGAAGCCGACCCTAGTGATTTCTCACAACAAAACCCTTGCCGCTCAATTGTACGCCGAATTCAAGGAGTTCTTTCCAGACAACGCGGTTCATTATTTTGTCAGCTACTACGATTACTACCAGCCAGAAGCCTACATTCCGCAGCGCGACATCTATATCGAAAAAGACGCATCGATCAACGAGGATATCGATCGGCTTCGGTTGGCAACCACCAGTTCTTTGGTCAGTCGTAAAGACGTAATCATTATCGCCAGCGTTTCCAGTATTTATGGTTTGGGATCGCCCGAGGACTACCGGACGATGATGGTCGCGCTGAAGGTGGGCGAAACCATCGATCGCGACAAGATGCTGGGCAAGTTCATTGACATTCAATATCAGCGAAACGATGTCTCGTTTGAACGATCAAAGTTTCGCGTGCGTGGCGACTCAGTAGAAATCTGGCCGGCTTATGAAGAATTCGCGTATCGAATCGAGTTCTGGGGAGATGAGATTGAACAGATCTCGATCATTAAACCGCTGACGGGTGAGGTGATTTCGCCGCAGGAACAAATCTTTATTTACCCTGCCAAGCATTTCGTTACCTCGGAAGAGCGGATCTCCAATGCGGTTGGCAAGATCAAGGAAGAATTGAAAGAACAGTTGGCCCTGTTCCAAGAACAAGGCAAACTCCTAGAGGCTCAGCGCCTTAATGCTCGGACGCGTTTCGACATCGAAATGCTTCAAAACGTGGGCCATTGCCCTGGAATCGAAAACTACAGCCGGCACCTTGCCGGTCGTGAAGAAGGGGAAACGCCCGAAACGCTTTACAACTTCTTTCCCAAAGATTTTCTGCTGGTGATTGACGAGTCACACGTTACGATTTCTCAGATTGGAGCGATGTACGCCGGTGATCGCAGTCGCAAGGAAACTTTGGTTTCGCATGGGTTTCGGCTACCCAGCGCGTTAGACAACCGTCCGATGAAGTTTGCGGAGTGGGAAGATCGGATCAATCAGGTGGTGTACGTCTCGGCCACGCCCGGCGACTACGAACTTGAGCATACCGAAGGCGAAGTGGTCGAGCAGATCATTCGGCCAACCGGATTGCTGGACCCAGTTGTGGAAGTCGTGCCGGCAGCGGGGCAGGTCGCTCATTTGCTTGAACAGGCGAGAGAACGTGTCGAGGCGGGCGATCGAGTCTTGGTCACAGCGCTGACAAAACGTTTGGCCGAAGACCTGAGTGCGTTCTTTTGTGAAAACGGTCTATCAACCAAGTGGCTGCACAGCGAATTGGATGCGTTTGAACGAGTGGAACTGCTGCGCGATTTGCGGCTGGGGCGTTTCAATGTGCTGGTCGGCGTGAACTTGTTGCGTGAAGGTCTGGATCTGCCCGAGGTCTCCTTGGTTGGGATTTTAGATGCCGATAAACAGGGTTTTTTGCGAAGTGAAACGGCGCTGGTGCAGACGATCGGTCGAGCGGCTCGAAACGAAAATGCGAAAGTGATTTTGTACGGAGATAAAGTTACCGAGGCGATGAAGAACGCCATTCAAGAAACGGCTCGCCGTCGCACTTTGCAGGAAGCGTACAATCGCGAGCATGGTATCGAGCCCAAAACGATTTACAAAGCCATTTCCGAAGGGATTGGCGCGGACTTGAAATCCCGGCAGGAGGCGACCGACGCGGCCACTTCGAGCGATACCACCGTCTACATTACCAAGGAATACATTGCCGAGCTTGAGAAGGAGATGTTGGCCGCCGCCGAGGAATTGGAATTCGAGCGAGCCGGAAACCTGCGTGACCGCATTACTCAGTTGCAGGACTCGATCGGAAAGCCGCTTTCGTCCGTCGAGACCGAGCGTAGCGGTAGTAAGAAGGGGCGAAAAACCAAGCGGCGTCGTCGCGGCGGTAAGGTCACCAAGGTTCCTCGACCAAGAAAGCAATCGTAG
>CAZLYM010000035.1:0-15274 GCA_964563475.1 uncultured Pirellulaceae bacterium | reverse complement strand
TCGTAGTGTAGAACAATCGTCCCGATTGTTTGACTGGCGAAGCCAGTTTTGTTTCTCAACAGTTGGGACAACTGTTCTGCGATCTCAAACAGTTGAGGACAGCTGTTCTACAATTGCAAAAATACCCCAAACAGTTGGGACAACTGTTCTACAATGAGAAAACAATCGTGACTGGGGTGCTCTTTTTGACTGTTTTGATCGACAATTCCAACCGAATAACCAATTCCGATTAAGTCTGCGAATTTTGCCAAGCGGCGTACGACAACTTCGAATATGATTTTTGAGTGTCATTGTTTCTTGGGGATCAGTATGAGTGATTTGAATCCAGTACCACGCAAGCCAGTCGCATGCTTTTTCACGCGAAGTTTGTCAGCCCGTGTCTTGCCTGTTTTGGCTTTTGGTCTGCTCGTTTTGACGATGGGTGGATGGTCATTCTCGCAAGAAGCCATTGTGGACTTTCAGGGAAGAAAAGGATTCATCAAAAAGTTTGGTAAGCATTTTGAATTGATCCGCTTCGTTGCTGATGGGGCAAAGCTAAAGCCAGTATTTGATGCCAATTCTGATTCAGGCCGAGCCGAATTTAGTTCCATTGGGAATGCGCTTGGCAGCCATGGCAGTTCCTCATCAGCATCGGGAAACGCATGGCATGCCTCTTTCAGAACAAAGAACTGTAAAGCGGTGTGTGGATTTGGGCTAAGTTCACGGTTCGGGTTTGTCGATAATGATCAGTTCTGGGTGTTTGTGTCAGACGAAACGAGGTCGGAATCGACGTTGAAAGTATCTGTGAAAGAATCTGGTCAAATCAAAATCGATTACTTCGCCAACCGAGGGCAGTACCTGTTTCGTTTTCGTCAACTGGAGAATGGCGATGTCTATTGTCAAGAACTTGGCAACGAGTTCGCGTTTGTTGGAGCTGGAAAAACGTTTGACGATTTTTGTTATCGGCATCCTGCCTACACCCAAAAACGCTTGCAGCCAATTTTTGAGTACCTTGGGATGGGGGAGCCAGCGACGCGCTACTCGGGCGCGGTTGCCAAAAAGGTGATTAATGACTTGCAGCCTGTCAGCGATTCGCGACAAGACGATTTTCAAAAAGTAATTGCCGGACTCGATGCCATCAGTTTTTCTGAGCGAGAGACTGCCACAAAGTCATTGGAAAAAAACTTTAGCAACTGGAAGGATCTGATCCAGTCCGCGATAGCCGACGACAAATTCTCAATTGAAATCCGTTCACGGCTCAAAAAGATCTTTGAGAATTCGGTTACCGAAGCAGAAGCTGGTGACCTTGCGATCGCACAGAAAGGTGACCTCCAAGACGATGTGGCTTACCTGATTTGGATATTGAACTCAGTGGATGCGGACGAACTTGAGGCGTCGGCAGAGGTCAGAAGCTTAATCGTCGCCAGAGTTGAACAACTGACCGGACAAAAGCATGGCGACGATCTCGAAAAATGGAATCTATGGCTCGGCCAACAAACGGGTGAAGTTGCCGAGGCACCGGAACCCACAATGTCTGACAAGCAAATACTGTCCATCAAAGGATCTCTTGAGAAAAACGCTACCCACATCGGGAAACTGATCAAACTAGCGGTAGTCGATGGCAAACTAAAGCTGGATCGGAAACATTGGGCCAGTCCTTTCGCAGGGAAAACCATCAAGGAGTTGAATGCGGAGGCGAAGAAACGGATCAAAGAACTGAACCTGCCGAAGTCTTGGTTCAAAGATGGGGGCGGCTATTCGATTGAAACAACCGACTTCCCACAGGTGCTTTTTGAGCAAATGAAAATTGACAACCCAGAAAAAGCCGACATCGCGTATTACAGAGGCTATGGGGAAACAACTACCTCTACTTTCAATCGAACGTTAAACGGAGAAAAACTTGAAGCATCGCTCAGTGTTCACAAGGCGGCTTCTGGCGGTAACAGGCATTGGAGATTTGGTAAACCCAAGAAGCAGGCTCCCAAACCCACTTTTTTTGAACTCGCACTGAAAGAAAAGGACGGGCGGTCCCCTCGGAAATTCCTATTCCTTGAGTCAGAAGCAGGCGATCTCTTGTTGAGTATCGACTATCCCTCCAAAGACGTGATGATTCGCATCCTGCAAATTGACAGTCCGACGCCAGCAGAAAACGAGGGAGTCATTGTATTTGACATTCGTGGCCCTGTTGTAAAACGATATGTCGCATCCAGCTTCGCCGAATTTCAAAAGAACGAGAAGGGATACTATGAGAGTTTGATTTCACCGTTGCTAAAGAAACTGAATATCGAAATTGCAGAGATAGCACAGCCAAGAAGCGAAGTAGAGACGCCTAATTGATTGACCGATGCGCTCCTGCTCAATGCGAGCTCAGCGCAATGTAGAACAGTTGGGTACAACTGTTCTACAATGTGAAACAGTTGGGGCAACTGTTTTACAATGACAACTGTTCTGCAATACGCCCCCGGGCACTTAACTTGCGATCAAGGAATCGGCGGCGTCTGGGTCTTGTTTGCACTCCAGAAGCGCCGCCAGAATTAGCGGAGCAACGATCGTGGCGTCAGACTCGATGACGTACATCGGTGTCGTTTCGGTTAGTTTGTCCCACGTGATTTTTTCGTTTGGTGTTGCACCTGAATAGGAACCGTAGGAAGTGGTTGAATCTGAAATCTGACAGAAGTAGGCCCACGGTTTTACTTCTTTCTGCAGGTCGTACTTGATTGATGGCACGACGCAGATGGGGAAATCGCCCGCGATCCCGCCACCAATCTGAAAGAAACCAATCCCTGCCCCCTGCGACAGTTCTGTGTACTGGTCGTAGAACTTTGCCATGTACTCGATGCCGGACTTTACGATCGACGCGGAGAAATCCTCGTGCTTGACGTGTGAAGCAAAAATATTTCCAAAGGTGGAATCTTCATAGCCGGGAACCACCATCGGTAGATTGGCCTCGGCCGCCGCGACCAGCCAAGATTCATCTGCCTTGCCCTCGTGGGATTCGGCAGGGATCGTTTGCACTAATTCGTAGAAGAACTCATGCCAGAATTTTCGAGTGTTATTTTTAGTGGCGTTCTCCCACATGGGAACGACGAACTTCTCAACGGCTCGGAACGCTTCGTCTTCTGGAATGCTGGTGTCGGTGACACGTCGCATTCGCTCATTCAAAATTCTCGTGTCGTCTGATTTGCTGAAGTAGCGATACTCGGGGAAATCTTGGTAGCTGTTGTTGGCGACTAGGCGGAACAGCGATTCTTCTAGGTTCGCACCGGTCGATGAGATCCCGTGGATGATCCCTTCACGAATTGCCGGAGCCAGCGTGATCCCCAACTGCGCCGACGACATCGCTCCGGCCAAGGTCCAGAACATTTTCCCTCCAGCCTGCAGATGTTTCCAGTACGCGATCAACGCATCACGAGTGACTCGTGCGTTGAAATTCTTATAGTTGCCAAGAACGAACTCTAGGACAGGCATTGATGACATGATTTTGCAAACAGGAGGTTGTGAGGTTGCGCCGAGGGTTTCGTGGTTGGCACTCGGTTGTTGGGTGAAAAACGCTCAGCTGAACCAGCAAATGTCATCATTGATCTTTCTTCAACGCAACATACAAGCAACACCGAAACGTCCCTCCCATTTGAGAGTGTGTCGTCGCTTTCGTCAATTTACCTGCTGCCACTGAAGATCGATTCTGAGGCCGCCACGTGGTTACAGATGGCTTGGTGAGCTTAAATTGAGGAACGCCCCAGTGGCTCTTTTTTACTGTCTCGTTTATAGAAACAGGCCATCAATGCCGGCAGGAAAAGTAGGTCGCCAAGCAGGGCGGCGAACATCATTGCCGACAGCAGGACGCCAAAACGAACGGTAGGCAGAAACCCGCAGAACGCGTACAGCACAATGCTCGCACCAAGGATCACACTCGTTTGAAGCATTGCTTTTCCACAATAGCGCAGCCTGCTTTCAGTCGAACCATTCCAAAGCAAGAAATGCAGAGTGTCATCGACCGCGATACCCAACGCAACACTGGCAGTCATCAACGAAGCGACGTCCAGAGATTTGCCAAGAAATCCGGCCATTCCAAGCACGACCACTGCCGGAAAAAGGTTTGGGAGTAGAGCGATCAATGCCGACCGCGTGTCGCGCAACACCAGTAGTACAACCGTCGTGACGGCAAGAAACGCAGCGGCGTACGTCAGTAATAGCTCTCGGAAAAACTGGCGATCGACATGATCGAACAGCACAAACTCGCCCGTGGTGGAAACGGACAATTGTTCGCCAGGAAAAACAAGTTGGCCATCTCGGAGAAAGAACTCTTGGGTAAGTGACTCCAGTTGGAGGGCGACTTCGCTGACGTCCAGTGAGCGAGCGAGTCCATAGCGACAGGATACTCGCCAGGTTTCTTTGTTCAGGTCTGGCTGCACATGAAGCATGCCAACGTCGAGCATTGCCTGCCTGAGAACATCAAGGCGACTGTTTTCAGCTGTCTTTTGAATGGCGGATGGCCTGCGTGTTAAGGTCGGAGCGAAGGTTGCAGCGGAAAGGCACGACTCGATTTCGGTTTGCTCCAAGATTTTGGCACACAAAGCATTCATGCCCTGAACTTTCAGCCGATTATTCAGTCGATCAGGGTTTTTGAAATGCAGCAGTAGCTCAATCGAGCCCAGCGGGCCGACTTGTTTTTCGACCTCTTTCGCATTGACCAAAACCTCGTGCCCGGCCGGAAAGAAGTTTTGCAAGTGGCTTCCTGTTTTAACGCGGGGTATTCCTAAAGCACAACCAATCAAGATCGCACTACAAACGACGGCAATTGGCCAACAAAACTTGTTGGTGAACTTTGCGAGGCGACTCCATCCGTCTGAAGTTCGCGAATCCGACTGACCTGGATTGGTGGTGGGCGGAGCCGCAATGCAAACCCGAGCGTGCCCGACCCACGTTAAGAATGGGGGCAAGAAAAGTAGTAGTAATGCCGTTGCGCAAGCAATGGATAACGCGCCAAAGAGTCCGAACTGTCGGACCGGCTGGCTGGAACTGAGCAGCAGCGACAACAACCCAATGGCGGTCGTGAAGCAACAGCATGAAATTGGCCAACGACAATGCTGCAATGCTAGGCGAGCAATGTCACGACGGGTTTGAAGATCAAATTCTGGTTGGCGTTGTTCGCTTGACAGAATCGATTCAGTGGCTTTTCGGTAGTAGCTTAAAAAGTGCAACGACGCTGAAACGGACAGCAGCATCGTCAATGTCGGCAGAGGCCAGATGATGGCGTTCATGTCGACATCTGCTAGGTAGATGATGTTGAACGACAGACAACCGCAGTAGATGCCTAGAGCATTGATGAAAAATGCGAGCCAAAGGTTGCGAACGAAAAATAGGGTCAACAAAAATGCCAGCAGAATGATCTGTGGAACCATTCGAAAAGGTGACTCCAATCCGGCTCGATCCAGCGAGTGAAGATTGTGGCCCAACCCAGCAAAGATTGCCGTGTCAGGATCGATCCCCGACGTTTCTAGAATGGCATCGAGTCGTTGAATTACCTTGCCTCGATTCGCGCGACCGGAATCGGAGAGATGAAACCCGACCCCGGTGCCCATTCCCGAAGGTGAAAGGAGGACGTTTTTCAGTCGCTCAACGGCTTTCGTTTCACTTAGCTTTGCTCGATCTTGAAGCTCCCAGAACGCTCGTTGACCATTGGAAACCCGCTCAGTCAGGCCCGCCAGTTGGCTTTCGATTGCGCGGGTTACTTTCTTAACACGTGGGTCCTTCAGATCGCAACCGGGCCAGCTGACAACGATCAACTCGTTGGCACCGAACTTCTGGCGGTAGTCGACGAACTGCATGTAGGCGGGAGAGCTTTGGTCGCCCCATTCGGTTATCTTGTTTCGGAATCGTTGTGTTGGCAGAGTCGAAACATACGCGACAAGCGGGAAGGTCAGGGCGAAGATCGCGAGCAGGATTCGTTCAGTCAAACCAACAACTTTACTTCTTGAATACGAGCAGTCCGCAATGGATCAGGCTGAGTTTGACAAGTACGCTGGCCTGAGATATCCGGAAGGATCGATATCGGCGCATGCCATCGCACTGTTTGGAGTTAGCGCACTCTTTAGAGTCAACTCATCGCGAATTCTTACGACGCGGGTAGGTTTGCGGCAATCGCGTCCGCCGTCTTGTATGCTCGCTTACAAGGGCGGGCCACTCGCATGAGCCGAGCACGGCAAACGGTCGCGGGTTGGCTGAAATTTTGGCTCAATCGATCGAGTGTCGTTGGACACTCGAACGGCTACCGGATCAATGGTTCCAGTATTCTTCGACGCAGGATTCTTCCGTCGTTTAGAGACCAATCGTAGAAGTAGCACGAGATGTTTTGCTGTCCGCTGATTTTTCGTAGCGTGTTGCCGTCGGCGTACTGACGAATGTGATTCAGCACCGCTTGGTCCGTTCCTCCAAAATCATCTTTGTACCATTTGTATATTTTTGTCACTCGTAGGCCGCGCAGGCCTCGCTTTACTGCTCGGTCGGAATTGATGTATTCATAGGCAGCACCATTGAGCCGTTGGTCTAAGTTGTCTGCCGTCCAAGCCGTTGGTGACAAGTTGGGGCAGCCATACGATGCGCAGTTGAGCGCATAGTGGATTCGAGGGTCTTTCCAGACAGGGCGAACAATTCCGCTTTCGATATCGTTAAGTGACAATGATTTTCCTAGTACGTGAACGGCTCCTTCGTCGTCGAATGGTCCAACGAAGTCGGTGAGTTTCTGTTTGACTTGGCGGATCGATCGGATGGGGTAGTTGTCCAGCACGATGTCGACCGTGCGAGCGTTGTACAGATTGAACCAGTATGCCAATTGCTCATTTCGATTCAGTGTCCGCGTGTCGACGGCTTGAAGCTGTTGCAGGTAGTTCTTCAACGCGCATCGGTCGTTACTTGAAACCTGACGGTAGTTCAAGCGATTGACTCCTGCAGCCCCGGTGACCAGATAACGAGCGAGGAAGCAACTCCATGCGGAATGATCGACGACATAGTTGGAATACGGATCGCTGATTTCAAAAATGGGATCGACCAGCGACGAGTCTGGAATTCCCAGTGCGCTTGATTGGCTTCCAGATGACGGTCCCGTTTGGGGAGTCGCTGATCCTGTTGATGCACTGACATTGGCTGATCCAGTTTGAGGAACGAGCTGTGCGTTTGAAAGCGCTGGGTCAGTCCATGTGGGGTGCGATAGCTGCGTTCCTTGAAACGTCTGCGGCTGGCTGAATGTGGGGGATGAAAAATTCAGCGGCGCGGTTTGCGGCGGTGCAGGGAACGTCTGAGGGATAGCCAGTGTCGGAGACGGTCCAACTGCGGATCCCGTAGAGACCCCTGCACGCGAACCCGACTGAAAAGCAAAACAGGCGGATTCAGCCAAAAGGGTTGCTGCAGAGCAAAAGATCAGGCAGACGAGCTTGAAACGAGACATGGCGGTACTCGATATTCCGGATAAAAAACACCAGTGGCCAGTTGCCAACCAGCACCTGTTGGCCTGCGAGCTCACCGTTAGGTGATATTGGCAGTCCCAAAACGCAGATGGGGCAACTTTCATAATTCTGTATCGAACGTTTCTTCGGTCTGAAGGTAGTGCTTTTTCAAATGGTGGTACAAGATACAGAGTTTGATGGGGTTGCCTGTCTTGCCTGATCTGGCGGCATCGGACGCTTGCGACAGGTCTGGATTTAACCTTGAGAACCTCAGAATCTTAGGCGAATTGGGCCAAAAAATTGATTTTGCTCAGCTATTGAAGGCTCATCGCCGATTGCCTATACTCTGAGCTTCAAATTTCCGAGCAAAAACCAGCGGCCAAGCCCGTTTCAGACCGATGACGATTGACAAAAGCCTAAAAATTAAAGCCGGTTCCGTGAAAATGCGGAATGTTCTGACACGTGGAGAGCGACTGACCAAGTTGATCGAAGCCGATCGATGGAGCGAGGGAGATCCTGTTTACGGGATCCCAAAAGTTCGCGTCGTGAAGATCTCGATGAAGAAGAAAAAGAAGGTCAAGAAAGAAGACGAGAAAGAGGAAAAAGCGGAATAGTTTTGCCTATCCCCTTTGCGGCGAGCGGCTCACGTCTGCTCGGTGCCATTTCAAATCAAATATCCGCAGCCTCTGGCTGCGGTTTTTTTATGGGCTGGTGGCAAGGCCGAGGCAAAGTGGACAGATCGAGACCGGTTTACCGGCCGCTTGATGTCGCAATAGTGCGGCTATGGCGACTCACAGGGCTTACGCGGCGCGGCGAACAGGATCAGGCGGATCGACTTGTTCGGATACCATCGAACGCTCACCTTGGTGGTACTTTATGTCCTCGGACCCGGCGCGCCAGATGGCTTTCGTTTCACCTAAGCTCCAACGAACGCCGCAGAAGCAATCGTTTTCAAACAAGAACGTTTCACGGCAGTCGTCAGCGCTCAAGCCCGTCAGCGTAACCAATCGCGTGATCGCCGTGGCTCGGGTTCGCGCGAGTACTTGCTGCAGTGAATCAGTTTGGTCGGATGCCATCAGCGTTTCGTCGTTGAAGAAGGTTGACTCAAATTCCCACCTCGAAATCACTGATTTGGCGGCGGTGCCCAACCGTTGATGAGCTGTCAGGTCAGGCTCCATGGTTATCGACAAATCACCAGAGCTCGGCTGACTGCGTCTGTTACAACCGTTAAAGTCGCCCACGCATGCCAAAAGAATCTTGGCAAGATCCAGTCGGACTGGCCGAATAAAGAACAGTCAATGCAAAGAAAACGCGCATTTGTCGAGGTTTTTAACGTAAAATTGCCTTTGGGCGGGGACGTTGTTAGCATTCCACTTCGCGGGCTCGCTTTGGGCTCAAGTTTTTCAAATCAGGTCAATCAGTATGCAGCCACCCGAAAGTTACCAACTAGGAGATCACTTGCAGGTCGATTTCCGCTGGTACCAACATCATGGAATCAGTCTGGGAGACGGTCGCGTCGTGCACTTTGGGCGAGGCGTTTTTGATCTGGACAATGCGTGCGTGGAAGTGGTTTCGCTGGACGAATTCTCGGCCGGACGACCTATTCAGATTGTCGATTCACCGATCAGCTTTGAGCCGTCGGTGGTCGTAGAGCGAGCCTTGGAGCGCGTTGGTGAGACTGGCTACGAGCTTTTCGAAAATAATTGCGAGCACTTTGCTCATTGGTGTCGATCGGGCCAATGGAAGAGCCCACAGGCTTCGGCGTTTGAAACGGTGATTCGACAGTCGGCGGCGGTGGGAACTCGAGCGACCGTTGGGCGGCAACTGGTGGCCGCTTCGCTCAAAAGGCTGCCCACGGTATTGGCGCGAGCCTCGGCGACAACCGCGTTGGCGGCTGATGCGGCACAGACCGTCACGGAACTGGTCGCGACATCTGCCGGTTGCGAAGACAAGCAGTCGCGGCAAATTGGTCAGCAGGTCGGGTTCGGTTCATCAGCCACGCTCGGTTTTGTGTTTGGCGGTCCCGCAGGAGCGGCATTGAGTGTCGGCTATTGGGCAGTCGGGCAGGCGATCGGCCAAGCCGCCGTTTCAAAGGCTCAGGGCGTGATCAAGGACGTGGCCACTCGATAGAGTCGATTGGTCGGTGTTATGATGTGAGGGTGCGGACGGACGGCGATTTTTCGCCGAGCCGGTGCTGCATCGCTTTCCAATTAGTACCTTCGTTCGATCAGCCAACCCATGATGACTCTTGTTGCCGCGTGCGCGTTTGGGCTGGAAGCCATCGTAAAACGCGAACTCATCGCGCTCGGATACGATGCCAAGGTTGCTCAGCCGGGCCGAGTCGAATTCGAAGGCACGTGGTCCGACGTATGCCGAGCTAACCTGTGGCTACGAGTGGCCGATCGAGTCCTCGTGAAAGTGCTCGAGTTCCCTGCTGCCGATTTTGATGCACTTTTTGAGACCGTCAAAGACCACGATTGGTCCGAATTGATCGCAGCGGACGCGGCGTTTCCTGTTACCGGCCGGTCGAGACTTTCTCAACTATCGAGTGTCCCGGCCGTTCAGCGGACCGTCAAAAAGGCAATCGTCGAAAGCCTGAAACGCGAACATGGAAAGAGCGATCTTCCAGAAACGGGGGTCACTTATAAAATCGATGTCGCCCTTCTAAACGATGTGGCTCAGTTGACGCTCGACACCACCGGCGACAGCCTGCACAAACGCGGCTACCGAAAACTGACGGGCAAGGCGCCGATCAAGGAGACGCTTGCCGCGGCACTGGTGGACCTGAGCGTGTGGAAACCTGAGCGAATGTTGATCGATCCATTTTGCGGAACGGGAACGATCCCAATTGAGGCCGCTTTGGCCGGCATGAAGATCGCTCCCGGATTGAATCGCTCGTTTGCATGTTCGGACTGGAGCCAGATTCCATCCTCAGCGTGGGCAGACGCGATTGATCAGGCAAAGTCGGAAATCGTTCATGATGCCGATCTGCAAATTATTGGCTCGGACATCGACGTCGAAGCTCTGGAGATGGCAAAGTATCACGCCAAACAGGCGGGAGTCGATCGACAAATCCATTTTCGTCAGCAAGCTTTTCACGAGCTTCAAAGCCAACGGAAGTACGGATGCATTATTACCAACCCACCCTATGGAGAACGGCTGGAAGATTTGCGATCGGTTCAACCGTTGTACGAAACGTTTCCGGGCATTTTGCAAAAGCTGGATACATGGTCCCTGTTTGTGATTACCAATGTCCCCAGCGTGGAAAAGATTTTCCAACGGCGAGCGAATCGACGAAGGAAACTGTTCAACGGGCGTATCGAGTGCATGTACTATCAATACCTTGGGCCACGCCCGCCGAAGGGATACTTTGACGACGACTACGTGGAACCGTTGGCGGAGGTTGCGGAAGAAGTCAGCGTTTCGAACGCTCGCAAGGCGCCGGAGCGACAGGCCCAGCCAGCGATCGTGTCGGAAGCGCCGGCTCAAAAGACGGCTCCGTCATCCGCTTCGTATCAACGTGGCGATGCTGCGGCGCCAATTTTTGGCGGGTTGCAAGCCAAGGATC
The DNA here is from genome assembly GCA_964563475.1 of uncultured Pirellulaceae bacterium. Classification (GTDB taxonomy): domain Bacteria; phylum Planctomycetota; class Planctomycetia; order Pirellulales; family Pirellulaceae; genus Mariniblastus. The sequence continues at coordinate 4,285 of CAZLYM010000035.1, read as the reverse complement.
GTGAACAAGCAGACCTGTTTCGCAGTCGTTTAACTAAACGGGCGCGGCATTTGCGAAAATGGCCGACGAAGCGCGGCATCACTTGTTTTCGATTGTACGATCGAGACATTCCCGAAATTCCGTTGGTCGTTGATCGCTACGGAGACAACCTGCATCTTACTGAATACGAGCGGCCTCATGATCGTGAATTGGGTCGGCACGCGGCGTGGCTAGAATTGATGCGAACCACGGCCGCCGAAACGTTGGAAGTCGACGTTGAGCGGACTCATTTAAAATCGCGTGACCATGATGCCCGGCAGTACGAGAAGGTGGCCAATCAGCGGCAGCGAGTTGAAATCGAGGAGGCGGGGCTGAAGTTTTTGGTAAACCTGACGGACTACGTGGATACTGGTTTGTTTCTGGACCATCGCAACACACGGTTGATGGTACACAGCGAGGCCAATGGAACTCGATTTTTGAATCTATTCGCTTATACAGGATCTTTTACCGTTTACGCGGCGGATGCCGATGCGGATTCGACGGTGACGGTTGATCTGTCAAAAAATTACTTGCAATGGGCACAGGACAATTTGAAAGTTAACGGGCTGTTTGGCCCCGAGCACAAGTTCATTGACATGGACTGCATGGCTTACTTGGAAAGATCCGTCGCAAAGAAGAAAAAATTCGATTTGATTGTGGTTGATCCGCCCACATTTTCAAACAGTAAACGCACCGAGGAAGATTGGGACGTTCAGCAGCGGCATGTCGAGATGCTCAATATGATTGCTCAGATTCTGACGCCGGGCGGAATCGTCTATTTTTCGACCAACTTTCGCCGCTTCAAGTTTGACGAAGCGAACCTTGTCGGTTTCGACACCATCCTTGAGATTAGTCGACAGACGGTCCCGGAAGATTTCCGGAACAAACGAATCCACCGCTGCTGGCGGATGGTGAAAAAGAGCGAAGATTAACTCATGAGCAAAAGCAAAACCATTCAGACGCTGTCTCGAAACTTTGTGATTCCTGCTGGAACACAAGTGGTTCTGCAAGTTGCGAAGGCGGTAGCGTCTGGAGTTACGGGTGCCTCGACCGGTCAAGAATCTCCAGAGTTCAAGAAACCGGGTTCGGTCGGTGTGGTCGTGAAATGCCCTCCTCACAATGATCTGGCTTACACCCTTCGTTTCTCGGATGGCACGATCGTTGAGGCAACGTTCGACGAAATCATCTTGCGCCGGCAGGAAATTGAGAACTTGCTTGTGGACAACGAAACCGATTTTCGTCAGCACATTATTTACCGCTGTCAGGTAGGTTCTAGGGCGTTTGGTCTGTCGACCGAAGATTCAGATGATGATCACCGAGGAATCTTTTTGCCGCCAGCTCGATGTCATTGGTCCCTGAAGAAAATTCCCGAACAGATTGAGTCGAACGATGGACAGGACGACGAGGTGTTTTGGGAACTGGAAAAGTTCTTAAAACTGGCTTTGAAAGCGAACCCAAACATCTTGGAGACGCTCTGGACTCCCGTGGTGCTCGAATCAACACCGATCGCCGATCGATTGCGTGAAATTCGGGAAGCTTTCCTGTCGAAACATTTGTACAAAACGTATTCGGGTTACGTGTTGAGTCAGTTTCGGCGGATGAAGAATTCTTACGAGAAAAAGGGAACCTACAAAACGAAACACGCGATGCATTTGCTTCGGTTGCTGCATTCCGGAATCGGCGCTTTGAATGAAGGTGGCATCATGATCGACGTTTCGTCCCATCGAGATCATTTGCTGCGCGTTCGCAGCGGCCAGTTTAGCTTTGAGGAAGTGCGGCAACAGGCTTTGGCGTTAGATCGTGAATTTCAAGTTGCGTTTGAATCGACAAGTCTCCCGGAGCAGCCCAATTTTGAATTGGTTGACCGGTTTTTGATCGAAGCGAGACGGTCGATGGTACGAGATGCAGAATGACGTGATAGCGATGTTTTATGGATTGTGGCTTTGTTGTCTGGAAGATCTCGAACGTATCGTGTGGTAGTGCAAGAGGAGGAATGAGATATGGATCTGGAACGCTGGCGAAAGTTTGTACGCTCCCTTGATTGCTCGCCTTTATTTGTCACTGTCAGTGGCGCGGACATCTATGGGTTTCCATCACCTGACAGTGATGTGGATTTGCGCGGGTGCCATATGCTTTTGCTTGAGAAAGTTGTCGGGCTGAAGATGCCAGATGAAACCATCGACCACAGCACCATTGACGAAGGTACGGAAGTCGATCTTGTCAGTCACGAGGTTGGGAAGTATTTCCGGCTGCTCGTGAAAAACAACGGCTACGTGCTGGAGCAAATTTTCTCTCCGCTGGTCGTCACTGGGCAGGAGTTCCTTGATGTGTTGAGACCGATCGCGACAAGGTGTGTTACGAGGCATCACTATCATCACTATCGTGGGTTTTACGCAACGACGCGAAAACTCTTAGAGAAACAGGATGTGAAGAAAGCCAAGTCTTTGCTGTATGCTTATCGTGTGTTGATGACCGGCATTCACTTAATGAAGTCGGGTTTGATTGAAACTGACGTACGTGTGATGTACTCAGACTTGGGGTTGGATTTCATCCCTGATCTGATAGCAGCGAAACGAGAGGAAAAAATCGAGTTGCCGAATCTCGATTGGAAGTTTCATCTCCAGCAGCTTGAGCGTTTGGAGCAGAAGCTTACCGAATCGTTTGAAGCTTCGTCGTTGCCCGACGGTAGAGATAGTACCAGCGTGAACGAGCTGCTTGTAGAGTTACGCTTGCAGCCAGAACGATTTGGATTTTCTTCGAATCTCTCTTGAAACATTGTGAACCACTTCGCACTGGTTTTCGTATCACTGCCGGCAACGCTCGGGCGTGATGGTGGCATATTCTGCATAACCGTCACGTTTTCGCGCCGACCCGAAACTTTGACCCATTTTCTTGGTGATCCGGCTAATCTCAGTACACGAGAGAGACACCGCCACCGTTAGAATCGGGCCAACTAATTGCGCATTTCATTGGAAAAATGGATGTTTTGGCTTTCCTAGGCCCAAAATTGTCCTAACTTTAAACGAAGTCGCAAAAAGACAACGAAAGTTGAATGCGATGCCCTTTGGCAACGATCAGTCGGCTTTGCCTGAAACGATTCGCTCGAACCAATGTTGATGTTAGCGAGTTGAAGAAGATTACTGGAGTAACCCCAAGATGATTCGTACTTACAAAATGCTTGTCGCTGCCTTATGTGCCGTGACGTTGATGGGATCGATGCCGCAATCGGCTGAAGCGGGCCCGTTGCTGGATTGGCTGCGTGGTCGTAGAAACGCCTGCTGCCGTCCGACACAACCTGTCGCCAACAACTGCACAACCTGCGGAACGGCGCCTCAAGTTGCGGCCGCTGCTCCTAACTCATTCGGGCTGCAGCCTGGGCAGTGCATGAGAACTTGTCAGCAAACGTGCTCACGAGTCGTCGTGAACTACGTGCCGCAAACTGCTTACCGCACATCTTGGAAGCAAGTTCCTGTGACACAGTATCGTCCAGTGACGAACTCGGATCCTTGCACCGGTTGCACGGTTACTTGCATGAAGCCATGCACGACATATACCTATCAGGCTCAGCGAGTGCCTTACACGACTTATCGTCCGGTCTATCGCACGGAAACATACAAAGTTCCCGTGACGACGATCACCAACGATTGTGCGACTGGCACTTGTGGAACGTGTCCGACTGGAACCTGCGGTAGTGGATCTGCTCTTTCGGGCAGCGGAAGTCGGAATTCAGAGGTAACCTTTGGAAATCCAACCTTTTCGACTCAGCCCTCTACCAGCTTCAGTGCACCAACGGGAGGTTTGTCGACCGGTGGAAGTTTCCAAGCCAGTCCGACTCCTGCAGTTCCTGCGAACATCGCGCCTTCACTTGAGAATCTTAATCCTCAGGGTTCAAGTTCGCGTGCCCCGGTAGCTGAACCGTTTAACATTCAGGCTCAGACGACACCACGACAAGCGATGCCAACACGTGTAACGCCGACTATAGCGAGTGTAGCCGACCGAATCTCGAATTCAGCCGCACCACGGCAGTTTGCTTACTCGCCTGTTCGCTTCGCCAGTCATCGTACGATTGCCGAAGATGTTCGCGACACTCGAAGCGAAGCGACTCGGACGACCTATCAAGGTCAGTTCAAGCCAGTCAAGCGAACGAACGTTAACAGCGGTTGGGAAACCGTGAAGTAGCAAAGATGACCAACTGAAAGTTCAAAAGCGGAGCCTATTTAGGCTCCGCTTTTTTCGTGGGGTGACCGCGATGCGAGTGGTGCTCAAC
>CAZLYM010000034.1:12494-24550 GCA_964563475.1 uncultured Pirellulaceae bacterium | reverse complement strand
GCTGGCCAAGACACTGACCGCGGTAGCGAAGGGTTTGGCGACAACTATGGCGACAGCTATGGTGATACCGACAACTTCGGTGACTCTGCCGGCGGCTTAATGTAAGCTGGCGTCAAGATAAAAACGCTTCAAGATTCAAACAGACACACGAGACTCACTTGTGTGTCTGTTTTTTATTACCGCCATCAAGTGAGTCCAAGCCCACATGATAGCTGTGGCAGTGAGTACAACCGCTGTCGGTAACGCCCTGACGGTGGCAGTTGACACAGTTCAGCTTCGTGATTGGGGCGAAGTTACTGACCATCTCGCTAGAGTCGTGACTCATAAACGAGTCCTTGTTGCTGACAGGCTGCGACATATCGTGGCATGCCGAACAATCTCGCAAGTGCGGCTGCAAAGTATGCGGCTGATGTGAGAACTTCGTAAACGCTCCAATCGATGGATCGCGATACTCCGGACTCCAGTTCACAACAAACGATGCGTCTGCATGCTGATCAACCGTATGGCACGACGCACACTTTCCAATCCCAGTGTCGGACAACAACTGTTCAAACAGCGGTTGCAGCTCCGGGCGAGCATTCGCCTCCGCAACGGACGAAACGAGATCGCTCCACGCTTTGACGCACGGATCTTCGTGCCCACCCGGCCGGTAGAACACTCGGAACAATTCATCATCCCGATACCAGCCAGCCCGAGTCACTCCTGGCGGTTTCCAAGCTAAGCCAGTTGCTTGGTCGCTCGATTTCGTTCCACCAAGGCCTAGCCCGGCACGTTTTTCATCCAGCGAATTGACAGAATCTGCAAGCGAAAGCGTTCCACCTGAAACTCCGGCTGCCAACGGATTGACTGCCAGCAACTCAGCATCCGACGAAACTTCGCCAGTCAGCTGCTTGCGAACGGTCAACTGTGTTTTCTTTTTGTGATCGCTTGACGCGTTTGACGGTGCCTCAACCTGCTGGTTCACACTAAGACTTTCTGAACCAGCATCCTCCAGCTCGATTTGGCTCGAGCTATTTTTTTGCTCGGCTTGATTAGCCAGCTTCACGCCGGATAACAGTCCCTTGAGTGGATTCGCAACCAGCAGCCCATCATCGGCTTGAACAACCTTCGAGAATTTCACGGGCAAATAGCTTCGGCTTGACGAACCAACACGACCACCTTTGATCGCCCTGCCATTTAACCGACTCAAGCCATGAACGTCATGCTGAGCGATCTCAGCCTGAAGGTCGGGCAACCAGCGCCGTACCGTGTTCCTGAAAACGTTCGTATCCAACTCGCTAGCAAGTAACTCGACTTGATCCCTTGAGACATCACCGTCCAACGCTTGACTCAAACGTGTCCGCAACGACTCTCGCCCATCGGTTGCCAGTTCGTACAGCAGTCGCTTGATCGCCCAAACCAATTCGGCCGCTTGAGCAACGTCGTTGGCAACGTCAGGATCCACGTCTGCAAAATCAACCGCCGCGCCGAATTTCATATTCCACTGCTCCAGAACTTTTCGTGCCGCCGGATCGGCTTGAAGCAGCAATCGCATCGCTGGCGGAATCCGACCATCAAAATCGCCCGTCGCCGCCAGTGGCCAACTGCCAATCTTTAGGTCTTGATCCTCCATCGCTTCCGGATCGACCGAAGGCAAACTGAAAATTGCAAATCCGCTTTCACCACTCTGGTGAATCTGCTGATCATGACACGCCGCACAGGATTGCTCGAACGAGGCCAGCAGCTTGACGTTTCCCAATGGCCCGTCCACATGACATTGATTGCAATTGAATTCCGTTGACTTGCCGGGGAAGTGCTTCATCGCATGAGTCGAATGGTCAAACGCAATTCGCGACCTTCGCTGCTGAGGCCAATTTGTGAACTCCGGGTGACTGCCCTCGAAACTGTCAAAAGATTGAGCGTGACAACTCTGGCACTGCTGATCCGTAACCGCAGTCAAACTAGCCGCACCGTGGTGCTCACGATGGCAGGCACTACAAGCGATCTCGGAATGTGACCCTGTCATCGCTGAAGTTAGCGACTGCAAAACTTTCGATGACGAAGTAGACGAAGCTCGCTTGAACTCTTCCGTCCGATCTTGTAAATCGCTGCTGGCAATGCTGTGCGGGTTCAAAGCGAAATCGGGCGAGATCGAATTCTCGTGGCATTTCATGCACAGCTCGGATTGGCTGACGGGGATCGTTCGGCCGCCGGTCAGCGTATCGGTCAACCACGACGCCAACGTCTTGTCAGACGCACCGTGACACGCCGCGCATCGATCGGCACCCTGCCCTGCCAAAATTTGAGCGTGACTGGAACAAAGTGGGCCCGGCGCCAGAAAATCGTTCTTGTACGGAGACGTTCCAATGATCAATAACGCTCCAATCGTGAACGCCGTGACAGCCAACGTGAAAATCGTTCGCCGCGAACGCAGGCTCCTCACACGCCGACACGGCCCATCCGTTTCTACGTCGCCGCAACTTAACGACTGATCCAACCACGTATCTTGAGGACGGTGATAGTCGTTTTTTGTTTTTGGTTTTTCCGTGCCAAGTTTGCGAATCATCGCAGACCTCCGGCAAAGGCATGGGCCATCACACCGTGGAGAATCGAAACCAACAACAAGCTATATGTGAAACCAATATGAGCGAACAACCAGATCTTCAAACGTCCTTGTTGGGCGGCGTGATAGTCAAGGTCGTCCTTCTTCTTGACCATCTGGCTAAGCTTCCGGCTAAGTGAACGCTGATCGTTCGAAAGATAACGATCCAGATCATCGATTTCCGACATCAACTGCCGACGCAAGCGACCGTTGGGGTTGGCCAAGTAGGCAAACGATCGAGGTCGCTCAAAGTACTCGGCCAAGCGATTGCGATAAAAGCGAGCCAGCACATCCGAATGCTGACAGGCTTCTAGGATCAGCCCCCGTGCCTCGGCAGCTAGGCTTGCGCGGAAGTTGGGAATACGTTCGTAGATGACCTCGTCGTTGATGGCGGTCAATTTCTTTGGGATGGTCCGAGTCACATACAGTCCGTAAACGCCACTGAGCGCCACAATCAGGTACAGTGATGTCAGCAGCAGTTCAAATCCACCGTTGGGAATCTTCCAACCAACGTGTAGCCCAAACAAAACGAAGGTCGCTAGGCCAACGTAAATATGAACCTGCATCCAAAAAGATGCCGATCCAAGCTGCGCCAACGAAGGGATGCGTTTACGCATATTGAAAGCGGTCAGTAGTAGAAAACTCCCCAACAAGATGTAGCCTGTCGTGAAGGTCGATTTGACAAGGTTCTGATTCTGCCACACAACCAGCGTACCGATCCCCAGCAGTGCGACAATCGTCACGACGATGTTGCGTATCCTGCGTTTCGGCAGCGCCGAACGAGGCGTCGTTGATTTTTGAAGGTTGGTTTTTGGTTTCATGATTTCTACCGCTTGGTCCAACTCGTGACGACGTCTGGGGATGTCATGTCAATGCGAACGAGTGCGTCATGGGGACATGCTGCCTGACAGGCTGGACCGTGGTTTGTGCTGGCGCACAGATCACATTTGGTTGCTTTCTGAATGGGATTGCCTGACTTTTGATCCAGAATCGGCAAGCCCTTGCGGTCGTTGATCGTGACCATTTGAATATTCGAATACGGGCAACTGTTGGAACAGGTTCCACACCCAATGCACGTCGGATCGTTGATCGTCACACTGCCCGATTCCGCATCGCGTGAAATCGCTCCCGTCGGGCAACCGATCATGCACACCGGGTCTAAGCAATGCATACACGCGTTGGCGATCATCCAATTGTCGTACTGTTTGCCGTGCCGAATGAAACGAGGGTTATTATCGTGGGTGGCCGCACAGGCGCGCACGCAATCGTCGCATCGAGTGCATCGATCCAGATCGATCATCATGGTCTGAGTACCATTGATGAATCGCTGCTCAACCAGAAACTCCAACAGCCCCTGATCCATACTTTCCTCACGCTCAGCCATCCTGCGCGATTGAGTCGCTCGCTGACGTTTAGAATCAAGGTCTGGCAATTCGGGCGGAAGCTTTTTTGATGGGATCTTTGGCAGGACCAAATCCTCGACCGTGGTCACTGGAATCTTCAACACATCCACATACCCAATCGCTCGCAGGCTTAACAATGCCGGTCGCTGCTGGTCGGTCTTCCAATTATGAGCAAGTTCACGCAGACCAAACGTCTGACCTTTTCCCAGATAGGCAATCGTTTGGTGGCCGTCGCCATGTTGTCGACTTAGCCTTGCGAACCCGTTTCGAATCAAGATCAAACCATCGAGTGGCTGACCCTGCTCGGCAATGAGTGGCTCGCCTAGGATCCGCTGCGCGATGTCTTCTTTCTGAACCTTGCCAAAATCATGATTCCATTGAAACTGCCCGAACGTTTCCAACTGCGTTGCCGCGGCGACCTTTGAAATGCCCTCGGTCGATAGCTCCGCAAGAATTTCCGTCTCACGAAGATGAGCCTGCAAGCTGTTCTGTCGGTAAAGCTGATCCACATGCTGGCGGAGAGCCGCGTCCGATTTCATCAAATCGCGAAACCCTTGCCAACGAATCTCCAACACCAGAGCTTCCGATCCGGCGACCACGGTGGCTGATCGAGGCGTTCGCGTCAGTGCCGAAAGTTCGCCAAAAATCTCACCTTCAGCCAGAGTCACAGATTGACCGGATGGAATCACGCGCGGGATATCATGTAGAAAAATCTGTTGACCTTTGACCGTTTCGCGAGCCCCAATTTCCTTCGCTGGGGGCTTCGTCGAGTAATCGCGAACCTCAGGATGAGTCGGATTCCCCATGAGCTTTGCAATCGCTCGAGTCCAGCTATGCTTTGGCTTGCCCTTACGGCCCAGCAACTGAGGCGGCAAGGATTGTAGCGAAACAATCACCTCGCCTGAAAGAATCAAAAACGCACTGCTTCCGTAGTCGCCCTCGCGGACGATGATATCGCCTTGCTGAAGATCGAGAATTCGGCAGTCGTTTTGCAGAATCCCCGCCAACGGAATTCGTTTTGGAAATTTTGTGGCATCCATCGACACAAACGGTTCGGTCGCCAACAAAGTCTGAACCCGTTGCTCAGTCATCTGCGCATCGAGCGGCTCATCCCAACGAGCGGGGCGTCGAATTGTCTGAAGCTGCTCACTCAAGTTAATGCATCCTTGCATTGTCGTTGGTCATCGGAAACCTTCAGGATTGAACGGTTGCCGGGTTGACCTGTCATTGGCCCAATCGTGGGCCCACACTTACGCTTACTTGTAGGTGCTCGGGTCGGGTAAAAGTTCATCGATGGCTGCCAACTCGCTTCCGTCGGAGGACCTTGCGAACCGGCGACCGGCGACTTGAATCTGATCTGCGATTGCCGACAGTGACACATGATTGTTGATTCGCAACTCGGCTCCGGCAAACGCTTCCAAGGCAGACTGCACGAACGCGTTGTCGATTTTCTGTTGCACTTCGTGTAATTTCACGGCAGCTTTGGCCGCTCGATTGGCAACCTTTAATCCGTAAGTTGTTTTCTCGGTTGCCTGAGCCGTTGCGCGAGTGCTGAATTCCAAATCCGCAATCAGCCCGACAACGTACATCACTCGTAGACGCGTCGAATCCGACTGAGCGTTGTACTCGCCATCGGTCCGCAGGAAATTATGCCGTACCATCCCCTGTGACCACCGGACCAGTTCAAAATCTTCACTGCCCGCGTTGTGGCCACCGACATTGACCAGTCTCTCGTTGGGCACGGTGTGGCATTGGTAACAACTGCTCGCGATCAGATATAGATCACGCGTGTTGCGCATCCCCAAAGACGTACACTCGTCCAGCCGCGCCGCACGGTGCTCGGCCGTTTCGCCCTCCTTGGTCGCCATCGGCCCACCATAGTCATTGTGAATCGAAAGCCAATCGACCGAAGCTCCATGGCACGATTCGCATGAAACGCCCGCGATCGCTTTGATACGACCGTCGTTTTCCTGCGTCGTGAAGTGACAATCGATGCAGACGTCGCTGCGTTTAACAGACCTCAAGCCAAGCTTGTTGCAAATCTGTTTCGCTTCCGGATTTCGGCTAAGCTGTTCAAACGTTTGAAAGTGTGGCGTTTGTTTCCAAGTATGCACTTCGTTCGAGTGACACTTTGCGCATGTTTCGGCAGTGTTGACTTTGGTTGGATCACATTGAGGAGGCTGGCCGTTCGCTTGAGAAAGCAGCAGCATCGCAATGACGATTCCCGGCAAACATGTTCGTAAACAATTCATGCTTGGGCTCCCAATTTGATGGATCCAATGGGGCGAGCCACACAGGTTAGACATTGCCCCGGTTCGCAATCGACTTGCAGGTCTTCGGGATACCTGACCTCTCCCGAGAGTAGCTCCATCGCACAGGTACCGCAACTTCCTGCGCGGCAACCAAAATCAATATCGACGCCGTTCGAATCGGCCAACTCCAGCAAGGATTCACAGTTCGGATCCCACGTCACCGGCTGACTCGTTTCATTGAACACAACCTCGATTGCGCCGACTGATTCAGGAACCAAAACTGCCGGTCGAGTCTTGGCGAGCGACGCCGGCCCAAACGCTTCTGATTTCACTTGGTCTTCAGGCACACCCCACGATTCTAAGCCCTCGCCAAGAGACTGCATGAACGCAGGCGGTCCGCATAGGAAAAATTGGCAATCGCTGTGAGGCAACAGTTGTTTGATCAAATCGACCGAAACATGACCCTTCACTTGGTAGTCTTGGCGATGGACATCTTCCGGAGAAGGATCAGAAAAGCAGTACACGACATGGAAATTTTTGCATGCGCCTTTCATCCCCTGCAGTTCATTCGCAAACGCAAGATCCGACTTGTTGCGAACTCCGTAAAACAGGATCGCTAGACGATCGGGCGAGTGATTTTGAATCGAATTGACGATGCTGATCATCGGAGTCACGCCGATACCACCCGCCAGCATCACGACGGGACGTGAATCGCTAAGATCAAGGAAGAATGATCCCGCAGGGGCTTTCGCATCGATCACGTCCCCCTGCTGCAACTGACTGTTGACAAAATTGCTTACCAAACCCGGGGCCTGCCCTGCCTTGCCCTCCGCGATCGCTTTGACAGAAATCCGATAGTAAGGTTTCCCCGGACCGTTTGAAAGAGAGTAACAACGGATCACCGGCTTCGGCTGACCCGGAATGTGGAACCGCATGGCCAAGTGCTGGCCCGCTTTGAAACTGGCAATCGATTTACCGTCCACCGGCACAAGATAAACCGACGTGCAAGCTGCGGTTTCCTTGACTAATTTTTCAACGCGAAACTTGCGAAAGCCTCGCCACCTTCCGTCTGGCTGCACCGTCACTTCGGAAGCGTTTCCGGCAGCGACCGGAGTCACCACAGTTGCTTGCGGAACTTTCGCAACTACTGGGATTTCCTGAAGTGGAACCGTGGCTGAATTAGAACTTGAAACAGTATCGTGCGTTTGCATCGTCTGATTGTCGGCAACGCGCTGCGCATTGGCGGCCAGAATCTGCTGACGCAGCAACTGCTGCGACTCATGAAATTGCACTCGGTTGCGCCGCAGCATTGTCCACGACTGGGCCGACCAGAATGCGAGCGGCAATACAGCCAGCACGCACATAGCGGCGCCAATGATCAACAAACTGTTTTCCAGCAACGCCATGTTTGTTCGTCTATCTCCAAGACTTGCCTAACAAAATTTGCGACCTGATCAATTTCACATCCACCGGCGACAACCGGCGATTGATCACTTCAACTCGACAACTCATTTGTCAGCAGGCCCTTAAGCGGCAAAACCTTACTGGCTGCCGCAATCCACACAATCGTTAAACTCGTTGGTCCAATTTCAGCAATGTGTAGTCTCTTCATCGACTTGGCCCTCAACTTCCTTGAAAGCAACGGCCACAAACCGGAAATTCTCAACCTACACTTGAGCATTCAAACCGCAATCTCTTTATTTTGGCTGGATATTTCGTGGCCCAACGCCCGGACATCGCGCTGCTCGACGCAACCCTGACGTCGCTGCCTCAACAACCCGAAATGGGTGTCGACACGGACTCGCCGGAAGGCCTTGCTCCTGGCGCAAGGACGTTGTCACTGTGGCTGCGTGCACTGGGAGACTTGCAGCGTTCGGTTGCTGGAAGTCAGGCATTTTTTGAAAAGGCCTCACGTTTGGTTCACAACCCGGGTGGATTGGAAGGAGTCTTAATCCTGCTGCCATCACATGACGGGTGGGTCATCGCTGCCAGCCACTTCACTTCCTTGGATTCGCAAATCGATTATCGCGATCATCTAGTGGAATTGGCAGTCTCCACTCGCGCAACGATCTTTCACGACACACAAAAATTTGACGCAGAGCTTCGAGGTTGCCAGGTGCATAGCGCGGTGGTGTCGCCGGTGTTTGATCACGACGGAAATCCGGTTGTTGCCATTTACGGATTCCGCAGCCCAGGCAATCAAGACAATCGACAGGGAATTCGACGACTGGAAGCTCAATTCGTCCAAGTTGTTTCCGACTCGATTTCGGCGGCGATGACACGCATGGAAGCAGAAGCAAGTGCTGCTCGATCGCGAGCCCTCCTTGATCAGACGTTCTCGCCCACGGTCGCGAGAAAACTAGAAAACGATCTAGAGTTCTTCCTAGAAGGAAAAATGGCCGAAGTCACAGTGCTGTTTGTTGACTTGCGAGGCTTCTCTTCCATCTCGGAAGCAGTCGGCCCAAAGATGACCTATGAGTTGCTGACCGACATCATGGACCATTTCAGTGCGATTGTTTCAGATCATGATGGCGTTGTGATCGACTTTTTCGGCGATGGTTTAGCCGCGTTCTGGAACGCTCCTATTGAGCAACCAGAACATCCATTGTTCGCTTGCCTAGCCGCCATCGAGATGTTGGAATCACTTCCCGAACTGAATCAACGCTGGGAACGCAAACTGAACCAACCGCTAGACATTGGAATCGGTGTTCATACAGGGATGGCTCAAGTGGGAAATTCCGGCAGTCGATCGCGTCTGAAGTACGGTCCACAAGGCAACACTGTCAACATCGCCAGCCGCATCGAAGGAATGACTCGGGAGATCGGCTGCCCACTGATCGTGTCGGCCGCCACCGCCGAAAGAATTTCAGCGGCAATACTGGTACGAAAAATTTGCGAATCGCAGCTGAAAGGAATTCAGCAGCCAGTCGAGTTGTTTGAAGCGATCACCGTAGAGTCTCAAATATTGTTGCCCGATTACCTGGCGGAATACAAACGGGCCCAGACTGCGTACGATGTCGGCAACTTCCAGCAAGCGATTCAGTTACTGACGGAACTTAAATCGAATCGTTCCGTGGAGGACCCCGTTGTCGATTTCCTGCTGGGTCGAGCAAAAGCTCACGCTCACGAACCTGCTCAAGCCCCAGTTCAAGAAGCTACTCTTCCAATATCGGGAACTTATTCCGTTTAAGACCTGCTAACACAAGTACGTCATCCTTCAATAGCTCGCAGCATTTCAAACGTGAAAATTCCTGCGCTGTGGCCGTCCGAGAAATGAATGTTGTATGCGTAGTTGCCCACCGGATGCATTTGATCGATATCCAAAGGCCTAGCTTCGGCGGCCGACAACACCGGCAGAGCGTTCGAACGCTTGGGCTGCTGGATCGCTTTCTCACGTTCCTTCATGCAATTGGCACAGCGGCATGCCTTTCGCAGCACCCGGAAGGGAATGGTCTGCTCAACCGAATCGTCCCAGACAATCAACAGGCTGCGATCGTCCGTCTTTTTCAATTCGATAGGTTGAGGGTGTGGGGTGACTGATTCGCTCATACTTCACGCCGATCAATAAATCGTTTTCCTTTGGCTTCAAATCGAGGCAAGCTACCCGATTCGACCGAGGTTACTTTCACCCGCAAACCCAGCCGAGATTGCAACGCCTCAGCAATGCGGTTGGGATCGTTTGCCCGATCCTCTACTTCAATTTTCAGTTGATCCATGGCTGATTCCCGAAAAGCAGTCATGCGAAACTCATCAACCTCCGGGAAGCCACGGAGAATCTGTTCAATCGATGTCGGGAACACGTTGACGCCACGGATGATCATCATGTCATCGGTCCGCCCAAGCACGCCTCCCTCAAGCAGCACGAATCGGTTGTCCGATTCATGCTTCCACGAAGGACGAACCAGATCCCCTGTGCGATATCGAATCACAGGGCAACCCGTCCGACCGAGCGTCGTCAGAATCAACTCGGAAAGCTCGCCCTCGCCGGCCGGTTGGTCCGTCTCGATCGATCGGAACTCGGCAATGAACTGAGCTTCGTTGACATGAATACCCGTTCTGTTTTTATCTGCGAATCCCCACGGCCCCACTTCGGTGGCTCCACTGTGATCGATCACTTTCGCATCAAACCCATGCTCAATTCGATCTCGAACTTCAGGAATCGAGCCACCGGGTTCTCCCGCAACGACGATCGATCGAACGCTGGACTTGCGCAAATCCAGTTTCTGTTGTTCTGCCAGTTCGATCAGATGCAACGCGTAGCTGGGCGTGCAAAACACGACCGTCGCATCGATCGAGAAAATTAACTCCAGCCGAGCAATCGATGACATGGCTCCCGTTGGAGCTACCAGCGATCCTCGTTCCTTGGCCGCATCAAATGCGCTCCAGAATCCGATGAAAGGACCAAAGCTGAAAGCCATCACGACTCGATCCGCTTCCGTCAGCTCGACCGCATCCAACACGAACTGCCAGCCTTCCATCCACCACTGCCAATCGTCGGCAGTATCGAGCACCACCATCGGACGCCCTTGAGTGCCTGACGTTCGATGGAAACGGCAGTAGCGATCAATGGGCCACGTAAGATTCCGAGCGTAATCATTTTCGTCCGGCGTTGGCCCTGCTCCGTCGGCTGTCGCAACGAGCCCATTGAGCTCTGGCTTGGTCGTATACGGCAACGAATCAAGCTGATCAATCGATGACATCGACGTCTCAAGCCCAGCCAGCTTGTCCGCGTAAAAACTATTTTTAGGAAGAATCACCGAAAGCAATTCGTTCAATCGCTCACACTGGTACGCGTGCAGACACTTTCGATCCCATTGCTGGATCGCAAGCCTCCGGTTTCTGTCCGTTCGTCGAGTCAAAGAGTCCGCCATACCGCTATCATATACGTCGTTGACCGATTCCGCATTCCCCATTCTCTACTCCGAATTCTCAAATGTCGTTTTCCGCTCAAGAAATCAAGGCCGCCCGTTTGCACCTGCAAAAGTCCGACCCCGTGATGAAGAAGTTGCTCAAGCAGGTTGGCCCATTCACCCTGAAGACCCGTCGCAATCGATTTGCGGCGTTGGTCAAATCGATTTTGGGTCAACAAATTTCAACCGCTGCGGCCCGCACCATCGAGCAACGCTTGATCGATGACATCGCTCCGGAAAAGCTATCCGCCGAGCGTCTTAGCAAGTTCACGGTCGAGCAATACCGGGAGCTTGGGATCTCACGGCAAAAGGCGGGCTACCTTCTGGACCTGTGCAAAAACGTGAATGACGGGTCGCTTGAATTGAAAAAACTAGGTCGGCTGAGTGACGATGAAGTCGCCGCGGCGCTGGTGCAGGTCAAAGGGATTGGCCAATGGACTGCCCAAATGTTCCTGATGTTTTCGCTTGGAAGGCTGGACGTGCTGCCGGTGGATGACCTTGGGATCCGTAAGGCCGTCGCGAAATGGTATGACCTGCCGGACCTTCCGAATGCCGCAGAGGTCACTGAGATTGCTGAACCGTGGCGACCGTATGCATCGGTGGCATCGTGGTATCTGTGGAGGAGCTTGGAGTGAGAGGTATGACGCAGTTACGGCGACGCGGAGGAGTAGTCCCGACGGGACACAAGCGATTAGCTACGGACTTCAGTCCGTAGTAAATGAGTCGCATTTACCTACCAGTCCCGGACGGGACGATAGCGAAGTATGAACTTGCTGACGTCCCATTCGGGACTTCGGTTTTTCGGTTATCGGCCAACTACGGACTGAAGTCCGCAGCTACTTGCCGCGGTCCCATCCGGGACCAAGTCGACACCGGGACCAATTCGACATGAAAAAAGCCGCTGGTCTTT
>CAZLYM010000034.1:5883-12394 GCA_964563475.1 uncultured Pirellulaceae bacterium | reverse complement strand
GAAAAAAGCCGCTGGTCTTTCCAGCGGCTTTTTCAGATTCAGCGTCTCGTCGAGCAATGTGATCGAATCAACTTTCGATCAACTCCCGGCCAACTATTCTTTTTCGACAGGTTTGCCACCGTCAAGCTCATCCTGCCATTTCTCAAGCTTGTCCCATTCGCCAGCCACAGCCATCGAGGCTTGCTCGGGCCATGTTGTAGGAACTTGACCACCAAAGTTACCTTCGGCCGCAGTGAGGATCTCGGTAATTTTTTCAGGAGTTGATTCCGAAAGCTCTTTCCAAGTCGCGATACCGGCAGCTTTAAGGGCCTCTTCGCACTTTGGACCAATGCCTTCCACAACTTTCAAGTCGTCAAAAGCAATCCCTTTGGGAGACTTGGGAGTCTCCTCTTGAGCGTCTGCCTTCGGTGCGTCGTCGGCTGCAGCAGCTGATGCTGTTGCTCCTGCCGCTGCTGCTGTTGCAGCCGCTGGTGCCGCATCGCTGGCAAAGCTCGGCTTCGGAGCGGGTGCAGCCGCCACTCGATCATGCTTGCCGACAAATTCGAGAATGGCACGAGTACCGTTGTCACCCAAACGTGGCTTAGCCAATCGCATCACGCGAGTGTAACCACCGGGACGACCTTCGAATCGAGGAGCCACATCGCCGAAGAGAATCGACACAGCTTCCTTGTCACGCAACATCGAGAACACACGACGTCGAGCATTAACCGCAGGAGCCATCGCAGCAACCCACTTCTGGTGGTTCTCGCTCTCACGCCAAGTTTTCCACTCAGACGTATTGCGTTCGGCCGATGTCGCGAACTTTTCAGCTTCACGCTCATGCGGAATTGCCTTACAGGCGATCGTGACGCATTTTTCAACCAGCGGCTTGACCTCTTTGGCCTTTTGCAAGGTTGTGACGATCCGGCCCTTGTGTGTCGGAGGGTTCACTTTGGTCTTGCCATCGGCTTGGAACAAACCTTCGTAGGCCATTTCATCACGCTCAGTCAAAAACAATGCCGTAGCAAGGTTTCGCATCAATGCAACGCGGTGACTAGATGAGCGGCCTAGACGACGACCTTTTCTTTTGTGTCTCATGGTTACTTACACCAAAACAGTTCTATCAGTTGCCGGCCCGTCGCTTCTGCGATCGGACAGGGAGTGGTTTTGAATTAAATGAATTAGTTAATGACCGGAGCGTCAGGAACTTTCATACCCAGATGAAGCCCCAATTCGGTCAACACCTGCTGGATTTCCGTCAGCGTTGTCTCGCCAAAGTTACGAATTTCCATCAGCTGATCTTCGTTTTTCTTGACAAGATCGCGAACGGTATCAATCGTATCGTATTCCAAGCAGTTGGATGCTCGAACCGACAGTCGAAGCTCAGCGATCGGCATGCTCAACTTGGCTTCCAAAGCGGCGTCGATGCCACCGCGACTACGCGGCTGAGCATGAACCTCAGCACCCAGTTCGACATACTGAACGAATGGGTTAAGGTGCTTGCGAAGAATCTTGGCCGATTCAACCATCGCCATCTGAGGATTCACTGAACCATTGGTCCAGACTTCCAAAGTCAATTTGTCGTAGTTGGTTCGCTGACCGACACGCGTTTCTTCGACATCGTAGCGAACGCGAGTAACCGGGCTGTAAACCGCATCGACAGGAATGATTCCGATTTCGTGATCGCGACCACTGTGGTCGGTAGCCGGCACATAACCGCGACCGTTTTCGACAACCATCTCCATCATGAACGGAGTGTCTTCAGTCAGTGTCGCAAGTGTGTGATCGGGGTTGATAACATCAACTTCGCCACCGGTCTGAATATCGTGTCCCGTGATCGGGCCAGCGGTACTCTTTTCGATCGTGATGACCTTCATTTGGTCTGTGTGATTTTTGACGACCAACGATTTGACGTTCAAAACGATGTCCGTCACATCTTCCAGCACACCGGCAATCGAAGAAAACTCATGGTTGGCACCACGAATCTTAATCTGAGTCACTGCACTGCCCTGCAAACTGGACAATAGGACTCGCCGAATACTGTTACCGACCGTCATGCCAAAACCGCGCTCAAACGGTTCCGCCGTGAACTTGCCGTACTCTCCGGTGAGAGTCGAACGATCGACGTTAACGATGCTGGGTAGCTCTAGTCCGCGCCAACGAATATGCATCTGAAAAAATCTCCTGCAAAGTCAATGCCGCAATTTTGCAGCGGCAATGCTGCTTGATGTAACTTAAGGGGATGTCAAATAAACGAAACCGTGCTTCGCCGAAGCAAAACACTTAGACACGACGCTTTTTGCGAGGACGACAGCCGTTGTGTGGGATTGGTGTGCAGTCTTGGATCGACTTCACGTTCAATCCCGCGGCTTGCAACGCGGTAATCGCACTCTCGCGGCCACTTCCAGGGCCTTTGACTCGGACATCCACTTCCTTGACACCGAACTTCATCGCTTTTTCGGCTGCATCCTGAGCGGCACTCTGGCCGGCAAACGGGGTACTCTTACGACTACCCTTGAAACCACAGATTCCGGCACTGGACCAGCAGAGCGTTTCGCCCTTTGTGTCAGTGATGGTTACAGTGGTGTTGTTAAAGGTCGCTTGAATATGAGCGATCCCATAGGTCACGTTACGACGGACCCGTTTCTTCTTCGTTTTTGCCACGATCGAAATACCTGAATTTAAAAAAGGCGAAGCACCACCCATGTGGAACTTCATAAATATTTAATTGAGCCGACAACCACGCTGGCTGCCAACTGCGGCAGACCCGTTACTTCAGGTCCTTAACACCCTTCTTACCAGCGACGGTTTTCTTAGGGCCTTTACGCGTACGCGCGTTTGTTTTGGTACGTTGGCCGCGAACCGGCAAACCAACACGATGACGAATGCCTCGGTAGCACTTAATGTCTCGCAAGCGACCGATGTTCTGCTGAACCTGACGACGCAACGGACCTTCAACGGTGTAATCCCGTTCCAAGATCGCGGTGATGCGACTGATTTCTTCGTCGGTCAAATCACGAGCCCGCTTGTCCTGATCGACGCCAGCCTTGTGGCACAGATCACGAGCCGTCTGGTCACCGACCCCAAACAAGTAAGTCAATGAGATGACCGTCTTTCGGTCGTTCGGGATATCAACACCCAACAAACGTGGCATTCGAGTTTCTCCAAGCCCATCAATGGGGCTGATAAAATAGTAATGTGTTTTCGGCGAGAGTTTTACGTCTCTGTTTTTGAATCGCGTCTGAAGCTGTACGCCTACGTAACTGCGGAGCCTCAGCTTTTTTGCCGGCACCAACAGCAATCGATTCTGCATCAATCTGGTTGACTCACGTCCATCGGTTCAACCATTCCTCAACATCCAGATTCAGTCGGGCATCCGTCAAGCCTGACCACGAAAACCTGAATACCGCTAGGAAAAGCCTAGCCCTGCCGTTGCTTGTGGCGAGGATTCGTGCAGATAACGTAAACCTTGCCCCGTCGTTTTACGACTTTGCAATTTTCACAGATTCTTTTGACGCTGGCGCGGACCTTCATCGCGGTTTTGCTCTTAAAATTTTTCGTTTTTGGAAGCCCAACAGTATATGGATTAGTGGGCACTGTTCACAAGGCCCAATTTCGTCAGATTTTGCTCGAATTATGAGGCTCATCTAGTTCTTTTCCCAGCGAGTGCCAAATGAGTGATATTCGCACCGTCTGAAGCCTCGAAAGCGGATCGCCGAAGGCCAAAATCAACGATTTTTCAACCTCAAACCAAAGATTTAATCAAAAACGCTGACTCCAGAACCGCCCAAAGGACGAAACAAGACTGCGGAACAGATAAACTTTTCTGATTACGGAGCTTGATTTGATTGCGATGAGTCTGCGTGCTCGAATCGCAGCGGTATTAATTATCGCTGGCGCTGCCTGTGTGGCATTGAGCGTCCCTGCGCGCCCAGTCGGAACCCAAAACGCTGAAAAAGACGGGGGATCAGCCGTTTTGGTGCCCCCATCAGCTCAACCCACTTCCGCGGCTCCGGTACCTGCCGTTGGGATCAGGCCCCAGTCACTCCTCCCCATGATCTCTTCGTCACGCGATCACAACCAACCGCCGCCAACCGAAAACAGACAAGTCGCCTACGTGACACCCCTGCCCCCGATGCCAGCATCCGATGCAGGCATTGGGAATGCTCGCGCCCGTGCCGGCAGCTACCCACTGTCACCGCCAACGGGCTCGGATGCCGTCAAGCAACTGGTCCAATCGCAAGCCTTCGCCGACTCAATCGCAAAGATCCCTGCGACGCCTCCGCAAGCAATCAACGTGACCGCCGAGGTCATCAGCCAACTCTCGGCAGAAGACCAAGCCACGCTACGCGATCTGCCCAGCATGTGCACCAGCGAACTACCAGGCTTGGATCTGTCTCAAGTCGTTCCCGCCCGAGATCGCCTTCCTCGCGATCTGGTCGCGCTCGCCTCAGCCAATGCAGACATTCAAGCTGACGCTCCAGAAAACGATGCCGCACCCGCAGCACGGTTGGCAGCCATGCCCAACCCGCATTCGCCGGGTAGCGTGAAATCTGATTTGAATCAATTTCAAGCCCGCAACGGATCAGGCAAAAAGAGTTCAGACAGCGATCCGCATTTGGAAATTTATTCGCGTTCCGCGTTCCCATCCGCCAAGGACTGCGCCAGCTGCCACAAACAACTGTACGAGGAATGGGCTACCTCCAGTCACGCTTACGCTTCGATCTCACCCATGTTCCATAAATTCGAAGACAAGCTAAACAAACTTGCGCAGGGAACATTGGGATATTTCTGTCTGAGATGCCATGCACCGGTTGCCACCACGATGGGACTTCGTCGCGACCAACCGATCTGGGATGGTCCGCGCGTGTTTCGCGAAGGAGTGACCTGCGTTGCCTGCCATCGCGTCAAAACACCTTACACAAAAACAAACGGCGAGCGTCGAATTGAGCCGGGAGGCCTGCACGATCCGGTCTACGGAGCCTCGGACGGAAACGGCGGCGCGATTGCCAATAAGTATAAGGACTTCTTCAAGGTCACCAACGACCCGAACGACAAGAAGCAGGGTCAATTGATCCACCGCCGCGCCATTCAATTTGAAGAACTAAGCGAATCGACGTTCTGCGTTTCTTGCCATCAAGTCGCCGTGCAACCAGGGATCAAACTGGAGGTCGTCTGGGATCAGTATCGCGCTTCGCCGGCACGGCGTGAGGGCGTTACCTGCCAAGATTGCCACATGGGGAAGGTACCGGGCGTCAATGGCGGTTACTCGATTGGTCCAGCAGCGGTGGTCAACGACAAAGTTGTTAACGCCGAACGCAAACACTCCAACCACACCTTCTACGGCCCCGGTTACTCGATCGCCCATCCGGGTATCTTTCCGCACAACCTGAAAGCGGACCGCTGGGAGGTCAACGAATGGTTGCAGTTTGATTGGCGAGCCGGCTGGGGCACCGAAGAGTTCGAAGACGCGCTCGATGATGGCCAGTTCCATACACACTTCCCACCGGTCTGGGCAGAAGCCGACGACCGCATTGACGCTCGCGAAATCGTAGACGCCAATCTGAAGAAACTGAAATACAAAAAAGACTTACGACGTCAGGTTTTGGAAAACGGTTCCAAACTTGATGGTCCGTTCTTCGATGAAACGCCGACCTTGGGCGAACCACTAAAGTTCCGCTATTGCCTGACCAACACCAACCCCGGCCACAACATGCCCAGTGGATCACTGGGAGCCCAACCGCAGATGTGGATGAACGTGGTGTTGATCAGCCCCAGTGGCCGGCGTGTCTGGGAAACGGGATACGTCGACTCCAATGGCGATCTGGCCGACAACTTCTCGCTAGACGTTTTGGCGCGACGCGTTCCTCTGGATACGCAACTGTTTAACTTGCAGACCAAATTCTTGACCACCAATGTGAAAGGGACTGATCGCGAGATGTACCTTCCGGTCAATTTCGATATTGATCAGCTGCCATTCCTCCGCCCACCTTCGCAACCGGTCACCGTCATCAATCATCCACCCGGCATTCGCATGGAAGCCCACTCGCTTCCACCGCTGGGATCCCGAAACGCAAAATTCGTAGTGCCATCCCGTTTGATGCAAGAGCCGGGCGTTTACCGCATGTCGATCCGGATGCGCAGCCGAGCCGAACCGATTTACTTCATGCGTTTCGTCGAAGCGACTCCTGAAATGGAACGCATGATGAATGAGTGGATCGCGGACTTCCATGTTCAAACGGTTACCTTTGAGGTTCACTGATCCGGCGTTTCGCCCAACTATAAATGATTTCTGCTTCTCCAACTCGAACCTCACTGAGGTCAGCCGGCTTGATTGCCAGCCTGACCGCGCTCGCCCTATGCGCAGTGGTTTGCAGTTGGACTGTTGCACAGGAAGGGCCGACACCGAGGCCACGCGCGATCGCTTGGGAATCATCTGTGGTCCGCAGTACGGGCGAAAAGACTGACGAAAGTACCGAACCAGCCAGTCCGACCATCGAATGGACTTCCGATCCCGCGCCGAACGACTTCA
>CAZLYM010000034.1:3602-5783 GCA_964563475.1 uncultured Pirellulaceae bacterium | reverse complement strand
CCGAACGACTTCATTCCACCGAACGCGGAGAAGCCAGCCTCATCGCCAAGCCTGCCACCAATCCGTACCCACGTGGAAGACACGGCCGCTGCACTGGGCCAAGCAAGCCATTCGGTTTTACCGAGGGTGAATGTGAACGATCGAGCAGAAAAGATCGCTACCACAGCAGTGCCCGCCGAAAGCGCGATGAAGCTGATTTACCCGAGCAATTTTGAGCGGCCCGTACAAGAACGAGGTCCGGAACTACAGCCGTTCAAAAGTTATCCTTTGCGAATCACGAACCCGACGGTTGCTCCAAACACGAGCCCCGCGGTTGCCCAGCCAAACATTCGCACCCCCAGCCCCGCTCAACCCAAGTTCGCTCAACCGAACCCCATTGAACTTAGCGTTACGCAACCGAACATCACTCTACCGAACGCTAAGGTACCGGTCATCGAAGGAACGGTTATCGAAGAACCGGCCATCGAACTGCTCCCTCCAACGACCTCATCTCAAGCGGACTCGAACGACTTTCCGATCGACTCAGCCAGCCGCAAAGTGACCGAGCCCGCCAAACCGGCGTCACCGTTCCAGCTCGCGTCGACTCGTAAGAAGGCTCAGACTCAATCGCTCCCTGACCTGCCGCCATTGCCTGGGCAATCCAAGGGCTCTGATTCCAAAACCGCCGCGGCCAAAACTCGGGCAAAGAAAAAGAAGAAAGCGCCGGGCGTCTTGGAGAGTGCTGACGCATTCGTATTGGCAGCTCAACCGGAAGCAGGAGACCACTACTACCAAGAAAATCCACAGATCGATGCCCGTGCGTGGAAGTCTGAAAGTTATCTGTCCGACTTTTCTCCGGACCCGATCGACGTCAACTTGCCCGCCGACCCATGGGCTGAGATTCAAGTTTACGAAGGCAAAACGCTTAACGCGAATCAACGTCCGTTGGTCGAACTAGGTCGGCCTTGGTACCAACTGGGACCTCTTAGCCCCGGATCATCGGTGCTTGGTTTTCACAACAATCTAACACCTCAATTCCTCGTGTACGGAGATTTCCGATCGGTCTTCGCATCCAACCAACTGGGCGGAAACAGTGTGACTCGGACGGCGGTTGAGTTGAACCTAGATATCGACCTGAAGTTGACCGCGACCGAGCGTTTTCACGCATTCGTTTCGCCGCTGGACAATGGCCAGGAAAACACCGGCTTTCTCTTTGACGACGACGAATTCATTGATCAGTTCGATGCACAAATCGACTTCGGCTACTTCGAAGGCGATCTGGGAGCGATCGTTGGAGGAGCGATCGGCAAGACGCTGCCGTTTGATCTTCCGTTCACGATCGGCGAAATTCCATTGGTGTTCCAAAACGGCATCTGGCTGGAGGACGCGTTTCTCGGTGTTGCGGCCACCATTCCGGCTCGCAACAGCGCACGATTTGATATTTCGAACATGGACATCACCTTCTTCGCGGGGTACGACCAGATTAACAGCGACGCGTTTCCGGGTGACAACAGTGCCGCAAAAGTTTACGGAGTCGCATCGTTCATCGAAGCCAATAACGGGTTCTGGGAAATCGATTACGCTTTCTTAGAGGACCGAACTTTTGATGACCGCAGCTACCACAATATTGGGATCGGGTTTACTCGACGGTACGGCCGGCTACTTTCCAATTCCACTCGAATCATCGTCAACGCCGGTCAATCAACCGACCAAGTTGAAAACACGGCTGATGGAGTTCTGCTGTTGTCTGAAAACTCGTTGATCACGGGTTCTCCGTTGGCCGTCGTGCCCTATTTGAATTTCTTTGCCGGATTCGATCGGCCTCAATCGGTCGCACGCGCCGCTCAATCGGGCGGCATCCTTCGCAACACTGGCATTCTATTCGAGTCCGACGGGACGACCGGATTCCCGACCCTCGACGCAACTGCGAACGACACGTTCGGGATGGCTTTAGGATTGAATCTGTTGCCCAACGACTTCTCGCAGCAGTTGGTTGTTGAGGCTGCGTTCCTTGGGGTGATGGGAGACGACGCCAACCGAAACGCGCAAGGCGATCAGTACGGACTAGGGGTCCGTTACCAATTGCCTCTGACCAACGCGATCATCTTTCGCAGCGACGCGATGATCGGCTTCCGGCGTGGCGACGAGGACATCAACGGCTTCCGCATGGAATTGCGGCACAAGTTTTAAGCCCTTCCGTTC
>CAZLYM010000034.1:0-3502 GCA_964563475.1 uncultured Pirellulaceae bacterium | reverse complement strand
TGTGCAAGGCGGAGTCACGCCGGGGAACGCTTACCACCGAAAAATGATTATGGCGGAAGGCGAGCCGAAACCTACTTGTCAGCGGCTCGAATACGCCACGTATTCTGTATGATATTCACTCTGCCGCTTGCTCAGGCATTCCCTGCCTAGTCTGCCCAATCTTTCGTAGTGGCCAGAGTGACCAGATCGCCCCCCCGTAATAGTTATTAACTTGCAGTTAATCAGGAGACTGACGAACCACTGTCTGGCTTTGGCCGTACCAGAGGTGACGTGACATATCTCTCACAATAGACAAATTTTCCCTAACATTCACCCTGTCGACCTTGACCGTCGACCTTATTGATATACTATTCCAACTGTGCTTCTCAGCCCGTGAGCTGAACAGACCTACCTCATTCTTGGCGTTGTCGATGCGGAAAAAGCAATCTTTAATTTGCTTCTTGCTTGGCTACCTAGTTCTTTTGTGGAACTTGGGACCGTCGCTCCACCGCGCCGATTTTTTGGGGTTTCACTCGCACGCTCATGCGAACGCAGGTGACTCGTTTGACTTTGCGGCAGCCCAGCGGGGTTCCTGCTGCCATTGCCACTCACACAGTAAGCCTCGGCATACCGACGATCAGGAAGCCGACGCTCCACGCTCTTTTATTGACGCCCATCACGACTGTCCGTTCTGCCAGTTCTTTGATCAGCTTCACGTGATGATCAGCCATGCTGAACTAACCGAAGCCAAAAGTAGCGTCTTTCTTGTTGAAGCCGTTGATCTCGTGCGGATCGAAACGGCTCATCTTTCTCCTTCGGCCCGCGGACCACCGGCGACTTGCTAGTTGACTGAGTGCTCTGTCATTGCATTGCGCCCGGTCCCGTCTTTCCATAGTGCGGAAATTGGTCAGGTCCATTTCATAAGCGCCTTCATGCTTGGCTTTTGCTGTGCTAATCGGTGCTGCGGCTCGACATCGATCGTTCCATTGCCACGTTTGCGTGTGCCGGAATTCCTCACTTGGAAATTGGTAAACCGTAAGCCATCAGTGCCAAACTACCATCGAAAACCGCTTCGTCTTTCCAGATGAACCTTAGCTGATTGGCAACGTGCCTTCACGCATGGTTTCGCTTGCTTGGTTCCCTAGGAGCCATTGCAGTCCAAGCATAAAGTCAGCGCAACAGGCTGCACGAAAAAACGTCGTTGTCACCAATGTGTGGCTATTGCTGGATCCTGAATTTTGGATCGGCAAACGAATCAGACAAACAAATCAAAATGCAGGCTTCACGATTTTAATAAGTCGTTGAGCATGCCAACGTTGATCAAATGATCGACAAACTCTTATTGGAGAAAAGTTGTGTTCAAACAACGCAGTAAATGCTTTATCGAATCCGGCAAGACCGTCCCTTGCAGCCGACAAGATCGAACAGGTTTCACTCTGGTCGAATTGCTAGTCGTGATTGCGATTATTGGCATCCTGATTGGGATGCTGTTACCTGCGGTTCAGTCGGTCCGGTCGGCTGCTCAGCGGACGGCTTGCTCCAACAATGTCCGACAACTTGCGTTGGCGGTGCACAATTACGAATCGGCCCATATGAAGTTCCCCGTGAACCAGGTTGGACCGGGCGAGGAAAGCGTAACTGAGGCTGGTGAGTTCCAAGCTGGCTATTACAGCTGGCTGGTTCCGTTGCTTCCGCACATGGAACAAGGAAATGTTCATGACTCATTCGACCTGAGAACCAACAACGGCGACGGCATGGACTTTCGTATCAGTGACACGCACGCGAACGCGGAAGCAGTCAGCACGGTGATTCCGGCATTCCTTTGCCCTTCCGACACACCCAATCAACAGAACGATGTAATTCTAGGTTCGGCGAACCCGGCACCCGGCAGCTATGCGGCCAACGCTGGCTGGCCATCGTACGCAACGGGCATTTCCGGTGAGCGAGCGACTCCCGGTATGTCGAACGGTGCGATTCCGCTGGAACATCCGTCCTCGCCCGTCGAATGGCATACCCGCGAGGTCTCGATGGAAGACTTCCTAGACGGCACCTCCAACACGGCGTTGCTTTCCGAACGCTTAATCCAACAAGCCAACAATCGTGCTGAATTTGAGAGCGGAGTGGATGACCGCTTTAAGTCGCTGCACATCATTATTCGATTCGAGTCTTTGAATGAGATCGTCACGCAGATGAGCAACACGCATTCGGACTTGAGAGAGTCTGCTTTCATCGGACGTTCGTGGTCCAGTGGTTGGCCGTTGACTGCTCCCACATACATGCATGTACAAACTCCCAACTCGTTGATCGGTCACTACGACACAACGGAACTTGAGGGCGATTCTGCCATGACCCCCAGCAGTCATCACGATGGTGGCGTCAACATGGCGATGGTCGATGGCTCAGTCCGCTTCGTTTCTGACTCAGCTTCCCAAGAAGTTTGGTGGGCGATTGGAGGCCGGGACGACGGTCTTTTAGGCGCCCTCGAGAACTGATCGATCAAACCTTCCTTATCGAAATCATTTTCATTTTTCCAAGGTAACCGAATGAGGTTTTATTTTCTCACACTGGCAACGGCGCTGCTGTCGTTTTCGTCAAGCGCGTACGCACAGGTGCAGGACGGCCTTGATGTGGTACTTGGATATAACGACCTTTCCAATCCGACTGAAATTGTGCTGACAGCGATGGATGGGGTCACTGCAAACTCGATCCCGTACTACATCGATTTCTTCGGAAACCCTGACCCGTTCCTTCCCGATGACTTTGCAACAGACGACCCTGGTTTTATTACCAACGCGGACTCGGGTCTGTTGATCAACGAAGACGATCAACTCTATGTACAAATCCTCGACGCCTCGGCAAACCAACTTGCTGCGGGAGTCGGGTACGTCAACTTTTACAACCCCGACACGGACCAACTTGAGGCGAGTGGTCGGCTCTCATTTGATCGAACCCTCGGATCACAAGACGAATTGGTTCTTGATGGTGACACTGTTACCTCGGGGGAAACTCTGCGAGATGTTGACTTCGGAAGGATCTCGATCGCCGACTCTTCAGGGTTTGGGATCCACCAACATCTGATGATCGATCTACTGGATGACGCGACCGCTCCTCCTGGAGCCTACGGAGTCCTGATGGAGTTGCAGAGCGATTTCTTTCCGAACGACGGTGAGATGGATTTGATCTCGGAGCCTTTCTGGGTCATTTGGAATCATCGCTTGTCCGGCAACACGTTTTTGAACTCGGCCGTGCCAGCCTTCATTAACGCAACGGCTGCCCCGGCACTGGGAGACTTTGATGGCGACGGCGATGTCGATTTGGCTGACCTCGATCGCTACATCGGAAACCTAAACATGGCTGCCGTTGGAAACTTGGCGATATTGGATCTGAATTCCGATGGCGTTGTCGATAGCGTCGATTTTGAACAACACTACGAGCAGCTAGTTGAGACCTCGAATGGAGTCAGAGGCACTTTTGCGGGTGATATTAACTTGGACGGCACCGTCGACGTGCTTGGCGATGCTTT
>CAZLYM010000033.1:12342-25019 GCA_964563475.1 uncultured Pirellulaceae bacterium | reverse complement strand
TTTTGGAACTTTTGCGGTTCGTATTCATGGTCACGGGTCCAGAGCACTTCCGCTTTAATAATCCTGACTGGTTGGGCGGGTACTCCGCCCGCAGGCACAGGGTTCCGAGGATCGATTGCTTTGAAATTCAGAATCACATTGAAGCCCTCGATCACTCGTCCGAATGCGGTGAATTGGTTGTCCAGTTGAGGGAGTGGTTGATGTGTGATGACAAACTGTGATCCTTCGGTGTTCTTGCCGGTATTTGCCATCCCAAGCGTCCCCGAGAAAAAGTGGCGTGCTTGTTCGCGGTCAAATTCGCTGGCGATTGCGTAGCCGGGGCCTCCACTGCCGTCACCATTGGGGCAGCCGCCATGGAGATATTCACCTGGTTTTACGTAATGAAATGTCAGGTCGTTATAGAACTTTTTCTGGACCAAGCTGATAAAGTTGGCCACGGTATTTGGAGCATAGTCTTCATAGAGAGCTACCACAAAATTTCCAGCCGTCGTTTCAAATTTTACTTTTGGCAGGTTGTCATTGTTTTTTTCGAGGCGTCGAATCGTTAATTCGCGTTGCCATTTTTCGGTTGATTCTTCCACTAGTTTCCGGATTCCAGCGAGATCGAACTGAGGTTTAACGGCATGAATTCGATCGAGCATCAAGGAGGCACGGTCAAAATCATCTAATGCATAACTCGCACGGAAGCCTTTGGAAAGTACGACCACGTCTTTGTCCGCCCCTGCGTCCAACATCGAGTCCACAATTTCTAAGGCCGTCTTTGGTCCAAAAACAGAATCGGGCAAGGTTGGCTCAATCAGCTGGTTAAGGATTCGAATGACATACTGGGTTACTGCTGGGTCTTTGCCGGGATTGACTTTGAACGCCTCAATCGCAGCGCTAGGCAAGTCAGCCTTCAAACGGGCTGTTTGGTCCCCCAGCTTGTCAATCCGAGCCAAATATTGGTCTTGTTTTTCTTTAAAGCCAAGCGGCATCGTGCTGTAAAGCCGATTGATCTCCCCCTCGTTTTCACGAATTCTCTGGAGCATGATTCGGAACAACTGCCCAGGAGGAACCTTTACTTTGCCGGACTTTCCGTCGCTACCGCCAGAGCCGTTGCTACTACCGGACCCATCTGTTTTATTGCTTGAACCGTTGTTGGTTCCTGAACCATCAGCTTTGCTGCCGGAGCCTTCCGTTTTACCGCGTGAACCATTGTTGGTCCCTGAGCCATCTGCTTTGGTGCCTGAACCGTCAGCTTTGGTGCCTGAACCATTTGAGTTTTCCGATTTCGCAGTGCTTCCTTGATCTTGTGGCCTGAGCTTGAGCTGAGCTTCGGCTGACAAGCCCGGAATTACAAAGCAGGCAAGCAACACCGCGAATGCAAATCGCAGCCAGGAACTTTCGATCAATCGGATACAGTTGTTTTTGACGCATGATGCGTGTGTTTTGAAGCTCATAACTGATTGGCTCATGAAATTCAGAGACATAATTTTAAAGTGATGAATTGGGCGTCTGATTTGTGTTTCTGGCGGACGTCGTGAAGTCAGTCAGCCAGTGAATCTTTGTCGCCAGTGGACTGGACGGAAGTTTTGGTTTTGGAACCGAACTTGATCGGTTGGTACTCATGGTTTCTCTTGCGAATCACTTTGGCAGACAGGATCATCGAAGGAATCGCGTCTTCGATGGGCTCGTCCTGTCCCTTTTCCCCTTGTTTGAAATTGACGGTTAAATCAGCCATCGCGGGCAGACCTTCAATCACGCGTCCGAATACCGTGTGATTGTCGTTCAGAAAGGGTTGAGGTGTCAGTGAAAGAAAGAACTGACTACTGGCCGTATTAGGAGAATTTTGATTCGCCATACTCAAAGAGCCACGAAAGTGTTTCCGGGCTTCGGGCTTTTTATTCTCATCGTAGATCGTGTACCGCACGCCTTTGGGAACCAGCCGTTGAGCTCCATCGATTTGGACGACTCCAAACGAACCCGCTTGGGCGACGAATTCAGTTCTGACGTTATGGAAGATCACACCGTTGTAGTAGCCTTGGTCAACCAGATGAACAAAGTTGGCGACGGTTTCAGGAGCTTCATTTTCAAAAAGCTCAAGAACGATCGTCCCAGCAGTCGTGGTCAACTCGACACGCGGTAGGTCATCGTCTTGCGCCTCTGATTCACGAAGCCGTTTCTCACGTTCGAACTGTGAGATCAATTCGTCAATGGAAGTATACAGGCGACTCTCGGTGTCGCTCATTACCCCACGCTCTTTAGGATGCTCATCGAAAAACTTTTTCGCTGCCTCAAATTCATTGTCCAGTAACTGCACGCTTGCCATCAAGGCCCGGGAAGTTACCGTTGGTTTGATTGAGTTGGCTCGCCTGAGTACTTCAAGTCCGACGCCGTACCGTTCGGCGTGAACATCCTCGAGGCAATTACGGACGGCCAGTTCAAGAACGTCATCGGAAGGTTTTTCTTGTCGCCGAAACAATTCCATTGTCGCGACGCGTAGTGATTCGATATCCGACTTTCCGGACTCGACTGCTTCTTCCCACGCTTTACGATGTGTTTCCGATTCGTCGCTCGAATCGTTGTGGAATCTGATTTTCGCGGCTTGGACCTTTTTCAGGGAGGATCGAAGTTTTTCGGTCGCCTGATTATACTGCTCCAGTACTTCCTCCAGAGAAGCGTCTTGCAGCGAGAGCGATGTCTCCTGTTTCGTCGCGGTGTCTTGAGCGTTGGCTGTGGTGAGTAGCCCCATCCATACCCACGCCAGCAAAAGAGCCGTCAGAAACTTCGTTGACCTTTTACTCAACTGCGTTCTGTCGTGGAGCATGCACAATGGATCGCAATCAAGAAGAGTATTCGAGTTGTTGGCAATCGTTGGCATCGAGATGATCAAAGTATGTGGATGTGTGAGGAATCAAATCTGCAAAGTTGGGAAACGAATCCCACTGACGCAACCTAATAATATAGCGGCTATTGAAGTCGTGTACCGAAAACTTACGGTCAATCGAGGAAACCACTGATGGCAAAAATCCGACGCGGGGTAAACCTGAAGGATTGGAAAACAAATCGGGCTGATGCCGGTCAGGGAAAGTTGCGCATTGTGGGAGGGCGTTTTAAGGGCCGAGCCATCGGTTATTCGGGCGATCCCGTGACTCGACCCATGAAAGACAATATCCGTGAGGCCGTTTTCAACCTAGTTGGCGGCTGGGTGCCGGGAAAAATCGCGTTTGATTTGTTTGCCGGTACCGGGGCCATGGGGCTGGAAGCAATCAGCCGCGGTGCCAGCAAGGCCGTTTTGATCGAACGACACATTCCAACTATACGAATTATCGAAGAAAATGTTCGGATTCTGGGTGACGATCTACCCGTCACCATTGAGACTTCGGACTCGTTTTTCTGGCTCAGACAGTTCTTGAAATCCCCTGCATTGCGACCAAAAGATCCTTGGGTCGTTTTTTTCTGTCCACCCTACGCTGATTATGTGGACAAGGCAGATCATCTGCTGGCGGCAATTGAAGGGATGGCCGTTGCGGCACCCGAAGGGTCGTTGTTGGTAGTCGAGTCGGATTCGAGATTCGACGTTTCTCTGCTCCCAGAGGTTCGACTGGACGACCCGGAATCCACGCCAACCCGAGCTTGGGCGACTCGAAAGTATTCGCCCGCCGTGGTGTCGGTATGGCACAAAGTGGCGGTTGATTCGGATGAGGAATTGAGCTGATTTCAGGTGAGTGATCGGTAACCGCCAGCCGCCGTTAGTTTCTGCCTAACCCAAAAAGTTTGACAGTTCCAATGGTGGCGGACACCCTGATAATCGCCCAAAGCCGTTGATCTTAACATTGTCAGACCCATGGCGAAAAATCGGTCGTCAGAATGTTTGATCAGGCTCGATTGATCCACAAATTGTCACCGATGACATGGTAACGAGTGCGTGGCAGCTTCCGAAATGAGGCGGAGGTTTGGGCCAACGGATTGCGATTTCTGCATGCTGATATCAGTTTGATGCTAGCGTCGAGCAGTAGGTCGCTCAATCCACTAGGGTGCTCTGTCTGCAATGGATTGCTATCGGGGGTTGTGGGGTTAATGCGATTGAGATTTGACCTGCGACTTTGCCTTTTCGCTTTTGCGCTGCTGTTAGCTGTCTGTTCGACGCCACAGCTGTTGTTTGCGTTCGATTCTCCGTCAGCGAAATCAGATCAGCCATCGTGGCCTGTTCCAACCAGTTTGTTGGAGCAGCTTGATCAGCTGCAAGGAAGCTCCGCCGAATCTTGGGCGACGACGACGAGCCAGTTGCTAGAGTCCATCGCTTCGGTGTCCCTTGGCAGCCCAGTCGAGCCCGCCAAACTTCAAATTGTTCGGACACGGCTTGGTCAGCTTGGTCGACAATCTCAACTTGCCATGCAGGCCGTGGAATCGTTGCGAAAATATGGAGCACAGCAAAAATCGGGAAGTGCTGCGGATTTGATAAATCAGGTTTATCGAATTCGCTATGGCCTTGATCGCCGAATCGCGGTTTGGAGTTCTCTACTCGACGTCGCAGCAAAATCTGTGGCGGCGGATCCACAATCATCATTTTCTCTGGCGAAACGTGGACGGCTCAGTTTTCGGTCGTTGGATGATGAATGGAGTGAGTATTTATTGCTCGACGATTTAGCGCGTGAGTTCAATTCACTTAGCCCTGATTCGGGTCGACAGAAGAATTCGGCGCGGAAAACGTTGAGTCGAATTTATTCGCCGGTGCTCAAGCCGGAGCAGCAAGAATACTTGCAACAGCTATTCGATCCGCAGCTGATTTCCATGCTCAGGCAATCCGCATCCACCCCAGTTGATGTTGATAATTTCTTGCGGCGAATGGAGCAACACGAGCAACATCCTACCGGAGCCACCGAGTTTCGATTGAATGATTTGTATCAAGATCTGGTCTGGTCGGAAGACGCTCGCGACACAGCAACAGCGCAGGCAATTCAGTTGCATTACCGGAATGCCAACGTGCGGTTGGCAGTCAGTGGTGAACTGTTAAATCGGATGGTTCCAGAGATGCCCGCAACTCGAGAACCTGTATCGGATCAAATACTGGGGGCATCCGTTTCCGGTCAGAGCTATATCTCGAACCGGCTTCAGGTGCAGCTGATCCCCGATCCCAATCAAGTTCAACTTCGTTTGCAAACCGTGGGTACCGTTCATTCCAACACGGTCGCACGTCGCGATGGTTTTGCGATTCAAAATCAGGGCCTCGCTCGTTTTCAAGTCTTTCAACGTCTTGCCTTCGGACGAGACGGTGTTGATTCTTCGGATGAGCCCGTTGCCTACTCGACAGCTGATCAGCGGGTCGTCGGAATGCGTTCGAAGCTCGACGGTATTCCTTTCTTTGGCCGTCTGGCTCGCAAGATTGCTTCTCAGAAGATCGAGGACGAGGCTCCTCGGACGCAAAGACTGGTGCGCAGTAAAGTCGAACGAGAGGCGTCCGAGCGAATGCAGGAGCAAGTCGAAACGGAACTGCAGCAGCTGCGAGGTTCGCTTTATGACAATGTCCTGCAACCGTTGTTGGCATTGGATCTGGAGCCTGAACCTGTCCAGATGAGTACAACCGCCGATGAAGTGATCATGCGGTACCGGCTTGCCGGCCGGGATCAGATGGCAGCCAGTAGTGCTCGGCCAGCTGCCGTGGCAGGAAGTCTGTGCAGTTGCCAAGTTCACGAGTCCGTGATGAACAATACCATCATGCGAATGGGATTGAACGGGCAGACGTTTACCACCAAAGAGCTGCAGGAACATTTCCGTGAGATGTTCGGGACGGATGACGTTTCAGCAGCCGATCAGCAAGAGGAGCCTCCTGAGGCACAATTCGCATTCGCTCCCTTGGATCCGATTCGCATAAGGCTAAGAGATCAGAAAGTCACGATCGAACTGAATCTGGCGTCGATGCAGATCGGAGATGGAAAGAAATGGAAGCGTCTGCGAGTCAAAACGTCGTACGTGCCTCGCGTGGAAAACGGTACCATCGTGCTGGCTCAATCCGACGATGGCCTTCGGCTCAAAGGCAAAAATCTTCGTTTTACTGACCAAGTCGCACTGCGAACCGTGTTCGAGGTGATGTTCAAGTCTGAGTATCGCGTCAACGTGTTGTCCGAGAAAGTTCAGGAAAGAGTTGGCAGTGCCTTGAGCATCACGCAATTGGTTCTGGCTGATGGATGGGTGGGCGTTTCAATCGA
Organism: uncultured Pirellulaceae bacterium; assembly: GCA_964563475.1. GTDB lineage: Bacteria > Planctomycetota > Planctomycetia > Pirellulales > Pirellulaceae > Mariniblastus. Next base: position 18,831 of record CAZLYM010000033.1, on the reverse strand, counting down.
CGACGCGAACGTGAAGAAAACGATCGTTCAGCAGGCCAGACGCTTACCGCCCAAAGCTAGACGATCTGGAAAACCAGCGACAGACGCGGCAAGATACTCTCGCCGATAATCGCTTGACCGTTTGAAATCGTGAAGCATTGGCTGGGCGACTACCGGATCGCGTTTCTAACGAACCGGTCGCCAGCTTGGAAGCTGAGTCGCGGGGCGAGTTGAACTGGCTGGAATGGCTTTCACGCGAGGACGTGGGAGCGAATCGCTACCTCGACGTGAGCCGCCATCGTCAGCATCGTAGAGCCGATCTTTCGCGAATTGATCCGCGTAATCTGCGCCCCGTTTGCGCGACTTGATCCATTGATCTGTGCCATTCTTTACTGACTGATTGTGAGTCCCAATTTCCCATCGCGTGTCTCGCTCTGCCCAACCGGTAACCTGCGGGTCGTCGGGTGAGTAATCGGCAGAAGGTGGATTGACTCGCAATCGCGAGGATGTGCTCAACACGCGCCCGTCGGGAGTGGTAAACGAAACGGCAACGACTAGGTTTTGGTGGGTTGGCAAGTTCTGCTCCCACGGAAGGTGCAGTAGGATGCCCTCGCCTTCCCGTCGGTCTGACGCGAAGAACAGTTCGGTTTCGGCAGGAAGGAATTGCCAATGCCCGATAGTCTGCGTATCGAATGATGCTTTCGGATCGATTAGGTCAACCGATAACTCACCGGCGACGACGTGGACCGAGCCATCGGCCGTCCTCGGTTGCACTAGTAGGTTTAACCCTTCGTCACCACGATGGCCATCAACGTTCTGTCCGACACTCGCATGGCGATTGACAACAATCTCAGTGATGAATTCATCTTGGGTGTCCTCAATATCGATGTCCATTTCAAGAGGTGAATCGTTTAGTGCGATTTCCGTTTCAAGTTGCGTGCTCCTGCGTCGTGGTGATCTGCGACGTTGAGTTTTCGATCCTTCATTAGTCGGAAGTTTTACTTCCGGCACATCGATCAGATCATCCTGATTTCCATTGGGAAGGATGGAATCCAAATCGGTCGGTAGCTGAGGCGAATCGATTTCAATATTTAAATCGTCCGGTTGGAGCGCCGGCGTTGGCTTGGTTGCCGACCCGGTTGGCGTGTCAGGAAATATCTGATGCTGCACTTCTAGTTCAATTGGCGACTGCACTGTTGAGCTGGACGAATAGGGAACTTCCGATTCGTAGATGATTTGAGGGCTGCCCGATTCCACAATTGGTTCCGAGACAATCACTTCGCCGTGAGATGAAACGATCCCGCCAGATGAAATGACCCCATCAGTGTAAGGGGAACCAGCGGTTGCCAGCGCGAGCTTGTCTTCTAGGTCAAGAATCTCGGCGCGCAACAGAGCGGTTTCACGACGACAGCGCGGGTCCGCATTGCAGCCAACGGCGACAAGTACAGGCAGTAGAAAGAGACAAAGACGCATCTGGCTGGCTCGCAAAACGACCATTCCAACGGAAACAGAACTGAAAACAGCTAGACGTTTAGCGAAATTCAGTCATCTATCGCAATGTCATCTGTCTACCAAACGTGCTAGCGTCGCGGAATTTCCGGGCATCGATACGAAAACAGCTCGGCGATTTGCCGAGCTGTTGAATGTCGAGGAAAGTTGGTTGCGTAGAGCGGAAAGATTAGGCCTTGGTCTCGTTTAGTTCGGTAACGACCTTGTCGATCAGGTTGAACTCCAACGCTTCTTCAGCAGTCATGAAGTTATCTCGATCCGTGTTTTGCTCGATTTCTTCCAGCGTCCGTCCTGAATGCTGGCTAAGCAGTTTGTTCAATCGTTCTTTGGTTCGGCGGAATTCATTTCGGTGGATCATGATTTCTTCGGCCGTTCCCTGCATCCCCGCCAGAGGTTGGTGGATCATGATGCTGGCGTTAGGCAGTGCGAATCGTTTGCCTTCGGCTCCTGCAGTCAGCAGCATGGCACCCATCGAGGCAGCCTGTCCCATGCAATAGGTGGCCACATCACACGAGATAAACTGCATCGTGTCGTAGATCGCCATGCCTGCAGTAACGCTACCACCGGGCGAGTTGATATACAGGTTGATGTCTTTTTTCGGGTCCTCAGACTGTAGGAATAGCATTTGCGCGACCAGCGAGTTAGCCAGATCGGCGGTGACCTGAGTCCCGAGGAAAATAATGCGATCTTTGAGCAGTCGGCTGTAAATGTCGTAGACGCGCTCATCGCGACCGGTGTTATCGACTACGTAAGGAACGTATGCCATTGGGAAGTTGCTCCGTAAAAGTGACGGCGTGGAGCGTTGATTGCTCACGCCGCTAGCTGTGTCGTTAGGAAATTTCTTTATCGAGTCTCTTAATTGAAGTCAATCAATCGTCGTCTTCTTCGTCCTTTTGCTGGACGATCGTGATCTCATCCACCAAGCCGTACTCTTTTGCTTGCTCGGCAGTCAGGAAAAAGTCACGATCGGTATCTTGGGCGATCTGTTCGACTGATTTGTTGGTGTGCTTGGCAAGCACCTCGTTCAACACCGATCGATTTCGGATGATTTCGTCCGCCTGAATTTCGATGTCGCTGATCTGACCGCTGACGCCACCGTAAGGCTGGTGGATCATCACCCGCGAGTGCGGCAGGCAAAAGCGTTTTCCTTTAGTTCCACCGGCAAGTAGTACCGCGGCACCGCTGGCAGCTTGGCCAACGCAGAACGTCGCGACTGGGCAGGACATGATTTGCATGACGTCGTAAATTGCGAGCGTAGCGACCACGTCACCACCAGGCGAATTCAGGTAGAAGTTAATATCCTTCTTCTTGTTTTCGCTTTGCAGATACAGCAGCTTCATAATTAGTTCGTTCGCGTTGCCGGTGTGGATCTCACCCTGCAAGAAAACGATCCGATTTTCCAACAGCAGATCACCCAGCGTCATTTGGCGCTGCCGTTGATAGGAAGCGGCCGAGTACGAGTTCTGCAATTCAGCCAGTGGATCGCGACCGGTCATCTGCCCAGACAGGAAAGAACCTTCTGAATTTTGTGAAATGATGTTCAACACTAAATCCTTTTTTGCAATTCAAGCCGATTTCAGTCCATGACAGGGCTCACTTACCCCGTGCAATTGGCTGATAACAAACGCAACGGTAACGGGATGCCTGTTTAGAGGCAAGACCGGGGCACGGTTGATGATGGCAAGCAGTGCCCAAATGCGAAGATGATTGGCGATCTGACGTCACCCCATATGTTTTCCAGCGGGGGGAGGTTTTGCCGGTGGATCCGCCTGATCTGCGGTATGGAGGGTGCCAAGGCAACCAGAACCCATGACCGCACAGCAAGATCACTCGGATTTAGTCTCGTTCGACTTTGTCCATGCCCGGAATCGCCTGAGTTTCACCACCTTCGTACTTCGCTTCAGGAATCACACGATCCGATCCGCCGGCCGCAAAGAAATCGATGGCAGCGGTTTTGGCAGTGCTCTCGGTTTCGTATGGGGTCGCTTTGAAGGTCGCTTTGTCGGTGATTTTCTCGATCACTTTGCGTTCGATGATCATGTTTCGCAACGAGTCAATCTGACCTGAACGCTCAAGCCGAGCACGAACGCGACGCGGCGAGTCGTTCTGCTGCATGGCGATTCGAGTGACCTCAAGGTCGTAGTCAGTGGTATCCGCTTCGATCGACTGGTCTTCCGCGATTCGCTCAAGGATAAAGTGTTCCTTCAGCAAGGCTTCGGTCTTTGCCAGCACGTTTTGCCGCAACAGATTTTCGCGAGCTTGAATTTCCTGCTCAGAGAAACCACTGGAACGCATCTCAATCACTGAACGATCAAGTTCACGGCGTGACTGGCGACGCAACAGATCAGGAGGCAATTCCCAGTTGGCGGATTCGGTCAGCGATTTGTTGATCTGATCGCGAATTTGCTCGCGTTGAGCGTACTGCAAGCGGCTTTCTAGCGTCGATCGGAGCATTTCTCGCAATTGGTCCGCTGACTCCATTCCCAATTGAGAAACGAGCTCATCGTCGGCTTGTTGTTCGACACGTTTGACGTCCAGAATTTCGATCGCCAATTCGACTTTTTTCCCGCGCAACGCTTCATTGTCTGAAAACTCGTTGATTTCGACCTTGGTGGTGACGGTGTCATCCGCTTTGGATCCGATGACCAGTTTGTCAAATCCTTCCACGACTGAATCAGCCAAGCTGAGCGTCGGCAGCACCTCGATCGTGACTTCTTCTACCTTTGCGAATTCTTTATCGCCTTCGCGACTGGTGACGTTGCACACTAGGAAGTCACCGGCTTTTACGGCATCTTCGACGGGCACCATGTCTGAGAAACGGGAGCCAAGCTTTGCCAGTTCGGCATCGATATCTGCGTCGGTGAATTCGTGCTCAGGACGCTCCAGCGAGAGGCCTTCCCATTTGGGCAGTTCGAATTCGGGACGGACTTCAATGTTAAATTCGTAAGTCAGGTCACCTTCTTCTGGGATGTTGACCTGTTCAAAATCCAGATCCGGCTCGCTGATCGCCGAGAATTCTTCGCTGTCGCTGATCTGAGTCAGGCTGTCCATCAAGATGGAACCCTTTACCTGATCGCCCAGTTGTTTTCTGAATTTCTTTTCAACCAACTGACGCGGAGCCCGCCCCGTGCGGAAGCCGGGAACTTCAGCGTGAGGAACCAAGTCGTCAAACTGCTTGGTGAAATATCTCTCAATATCTTCACGAGGAACTGTCACGGTGATGTGACGCTCGCACGCACTTTTTTCTTTGATGTCAACCGCCAGATTGAGTTTTTGTTTTTCTTCGGCGGTGGCGATCGCGTCGGTCGTTTCAGTATTCACGTTCAAAGTTCCTGATGGTCCGGCCGTCATTGTTGGACGGGCTTACGACTAAGAGTTCAAATTTTGGTCCGGCATTGTATCGCATTCACGGCCGATCTACAGGCGTGTTTTATCCAGTTTCCATGACATTTTTGAAAGGATTGCGGGAATCGTTGCGAACAACCGTCCCAATTCGATTTGTCATTTTTTAGAACCGAGTCCGATGCGAAAGCAGGGTAAGGCTTGTCATCGTCCGAGAGCATCCTGAAAAGGCCGTAGCAGCGTCATTCGGCCTGCATGGAAAGAAAACGTGGAAAACCACGAGCGATACGCCCAAACGGAATCAAGGGAAATTCAGACCCCTTATTGGGCATGTCAGTCTTCTGACAAAAACTAGAAGAAAGCGGGTGATCGGATTCGAACCGACGACATTCACGTTGGCAACGTGACGCTCTAGCCACTGAGCTACACCCGCGTTGATTGTTTGTTTCGGAATTAGTGCCGGAAAAGTTTAGGCACTCCGAAAAAACCATTATAAGAGCCGTTTTTCTGTCTGCAAGTGCCTTCGTAAACTTCCCAGTCGCTTCACCTTTTCACGCAATAATTTGATTCGAGGTCCGAAATGACGTAGACTATCGCCCGTCCGTCGGCTTGGGGGGTGGGAATGCTAAATTGCCGACAACGATTGATTCTCAGGTTCGTAATCGGCCGAGGCCTAGGTAATAAGGGCCAAAGCCAATCCAGCTGTAATTCCCACTGGCCGTGGCGAACATTTTTGAACCTGAACGCGTTATGAGGGACCGGGAAAAGACTGGGATCCCGATTGAATCGGGTGTGCAAACGGGCGAAATCGAGTGTCCGCCGGCTTGGGTCGGTGAGATCCGTTCTCCCAAGTGCAGCAAGATCTTGGCATGTATGTAAAACGGAGGCAGACGATGTTGAACGCGAAACTTATGGTGGTCGGTGGAGACGCCAAGCGGAGTGAAATCCAGCTGCGTTTACCTACCGTGATCGGTCGTGGTCGTGAAGCAACGCTCACTTTGCCTCATCCGTTGGTCAGTCGGCGGCACACCGAAATTTTCGAGCAGGAAGGTCGTTTGGTGGTTCGTGATCTGGGTTCGCTAAATGGAACCTTCGTCAACAATCAACGAATTGAAGGCGATCAGGTGCTCGACCCAAACCAGTTGTTGACTCTAGGGAATGTTACGTTCCGAGCGGTCTATGACGTTACTGATTCGTCCAAAGGAGACCAGCTTCTGGCCGCGCAAGCGATCGAGGTATCCGGCAACGTGGCCGAAGTGAACCAAGAGGATGACACCGAAGCCAGCCAAAATGCGCCAAGCAACCAATCGACCGGGCCGCTTGAAATGGGGGCCTACCGCAGAACAGAGATCGAGCTGAATCCGAACGACGGCCTAGCAAACCAAGAGGACGGGCAATTAAGCGGTTTGAGCAGTCTGTCTGATCCCACTTCCTCCGCCATCGAACTAGCCGAGCCATTGGTTTTGGATGGCAAGCCGCAAGCCATCAGCTCGATTGACTTGGATGAATTTCAGTTTGATGAATCGGGTAACCATTCTGCAATCGATCCCAATCAATCAGATCTCGGCTCCTTCTTAAAGAAATTGCCTAGGTAATTTTTGTTGGGCGGTATTCAACCGGTCGAGCTGGGCCTTTGGGTTTGCGAGAGGTTTGCGAGAG
>CAZLYM010000033.1:9553-12242 GCA_964563475.1 uncultured Pirellulaceae bacterium | reverse complement strand
GGTTTGCGAGAGGTTTGCGAGAGATTTACAAGAGATTTACGAGATGAAACGTTCGACCGAATATGACAGACTGCTTGTTTCTCGCATCCGTGACGGCGATGAGGCCGCGTGGGATGATCTGATCGCCCGCTACGAAGGCCGTCTACTGGCCTTTGTTAATCGCCGCTTGTCCAATCGCTCGGCCAGCGAAGACATTGTCCAAGAGGCATTCGTTGGTTTTCTGCACAGTCTGCCAAACTATGACGGTCGCCGTTCATTGGAAAGTTATCTTTTTTCCATCTGCGCCTACAAATTGACCGATCACCTGCGTCGCGAAGGGCGTCGTCCCGCGATTCCGATGTCGGCCGGAGGCGGTTCCGACGGCGTGTGGCAGTTCATGGGCAACGATCGACCGGCCAGTAGTATCGCACGAAGTGGCGAACGTCGTGAGATCGAAGAGGAATCATTGGTCGCCGCGATAGAACAGCAGGTCGACCGATGGAAATCTAAAGGTGACTGGGCCAAACTCAAATGTATCGAACTGTTGATCGTGCAGGGACTGGCCAATAAATCGGTCGCAGCCGAGCTAGGCATTACTGAGCAACAGGTCGCCAACTTCAAGTTCGATTTTATCTCTCGAATGCGGACGCTAGTGCGGAAGCAAGGTCTGCCGCAGGAAGTCTTCCCGGAACTGTCCGAGTAAATCGGATTTGGCTTTCCGGGGACAGTGTTCTGCGTTCCGGTCTCAAACCGGTCTACCGATAAAATGACTTTTCCAAACGAGCCATCGTCCGCAAAGCTTCGGGCGGATTCAGCCGAGGCTCGCTTTTTGAAATCGTGTCGAGCGTCGCGACGATGTTGCTAGCGCCAAATTGATCGGCCCAGTACAGGATCCCGCCTTGATGGTCGGGGAATGAGAATCCGTGAATGATGCACAGGTCAATATCGTGCGGATCGCTGACAATTTTGTCTCCGAGAATCAATGAAGCCTCGCGAGTGATGGCGGCCAGAATCCGGTGGCGAATATCGGTCGGTTCAAGATCGAGTGACTCATCTTCCAGATAGCCAGCGATGATTGGAATCAGGTCGGGATCTGAGATCGCATTGCCTCGCAAGGTTTCGTAACGGTAGAAGCCAGCGTTTGTTTTTCGGCCCAGCCGCTGCTTTTTTACCAGTCGCGGAAGAATGGGGGACAGCGAAACGCATTCCACGCCCGCTTCCCACATGGTTCGGCCGGCGTACATGCACGTGTCGATCCCGATCACATCCATGATTTCAAACGGGCCTCCTTGAAATCCAAAGTCTCGCATCGCCGCGTCAATTTTCTCGATCGAGATTCCAGACATCAGCAGCCGCAGCGACTGATCGATCATGGCGGCCAGTAGGCGATTGACCACAAACCCAGCGCAGTCATTCACGGCTACGGGCATCTTGTCCAAGCTTCGCACAAACTGCATAGCGCTGGCTATCGTAGAATCGGAGGTCTCCGTTGAACGGACCACTTCGACCAGCGACATCAGTTCCGGGTGGCAGAAATGGATGCCGCAGAATTGCTCAGGGCGTTCAACAAACGGAGTCAATTTGGCCAACGGAATCGCGGAGGTATTGGTCGCCAGCAGTGTCGATGGTCCGATCGAGCTGCGGATCTTTTCCAGAACGATTTTTTTGACTTCGATCGTTTCTACGACCGATTCAATCACCAAGTCCACGTCGGTTAGGCAATCGTAGGACGAAACCGATTCAATATCCGCACCGGAGTTGCCAGACTTGATTCGCGCCACGGCCGCTTGCGCCACATCATGGTTGGCATCCAGCAGTCGCACTCGCTTGCCCGATCGAATACAGTTTTCGGCAATGGAGCTACCCATGAGCCCAGCCCCGACGATCCCGATCAGATCAAGACTGTCAGTCGTTGGATAGCGGTCGGCCTGTTCGCGATTGTGAGCAACCAACCGTTCGTGGTGGCGCAAGCCTAGGTCGTCGAAATCGGGATTCTTGAAATCGGAATTCATAGGAGAGTGATCAGGTGGCTGGGCAAAGCGGTTCGCATCATTCATCATTTCACGGGCAGTCTGCTTCCGCTGAAGCCCAGTCAAACGGTGGCCTTGAATTTACCACGAATCCGGATGACCGCACGACGCCTGCCGACGCGAGCTTAACAATTTTTGATCGTGGCCGATCCCATCAATGAAACGAAACCGAAAATGCAACTTCATCAAATAAAGATTCCGGCGATGGTTCAACTTTGGGTCTGTCTCCTGATGCTGGCGCTGGGATCGGGGTGTGACCCTGCAACGACGCTTAATTCACCGGCTGCACCCGAAGTCGTGGCCGGCACGGTTGAGCTGCGAGTCGATTTTACGGGCGAGAAAAAGGACATGAAAGTCAAAGTGCCCTGCTCCGCTGATTCGACCGTGTTTTCGATTTTACAGCGAGCCAAAAACATGGGGGATCTGGACTTTGATTCTCAGGGAGCCGGTAGCACGGCGTTCGTTCATTCGATCGACGGAGTGATGAACGCTGGACGACGGGGAAACAACTGGGTCTTTCGCGTCAATGAGCAACTAGCGAAAGAAAGCTGCGGCTCGCTGGTGGTCGCTCCGGGTGACGTGATCGAGTGGAAGTTCGGAAAATACGAACCCGATCCTGAACCGGTGGAACTGGAATAGCGAGGAAGCATACGCTTTTCCCCGAAGTTGCCGAAGAACCA
>CAZLYM010000033.1:0-9453 GCA_964563475.1 uncultured Pirellulaceae bacterium | reverse complement strand
CCGAAGAACCATTGAGCTGGGAAAATGCCCAAAAAGTCATAACAGGCCGTGGAAACGTGTTGTGACACTGGGATTTTTTCGATGGGAAGGTTAAGCTGCTTGTGCTCGCACGTTGAAACGGCATCCCAAAAGATCTTCCTAGGCTGGTACGCCAACCCGCGTTGTCACTTTGGATTGAGTTCGGAATTCCTTGTGAGCATTGAGTCAATAACGAATCAAGAGACGAGTCTTGCCCGCGTGAGTAAATTAGTGAATCAACAACCAATGGATTTGAAACAGAACCTGTCGCCCGTCTGGAAACTGACCTTCGCTTTGGTGGCGATGGTGATCGTTGGCGTGGTGGCTCGATTGGAGTTCGCAGGTCTGCCGAACGTGAAGCCCGTGGCTGCGATGGCACTTTGGGTTGCGTTTTGTTTTCGCAGTATGTGGCTGCCAGCAATTGCTTTGCTGATTGTGATGGGAGCAACGGATTTGGTTCTGGGCGGCTACGATTGGCCGATTCAAGTCAGCGTCTACGGCAGCCTGCTGGTTGCCTGCTGGTTGGGATCGCGTGTGCGGCACGGGTTGGAAAAATCTTCCATGAAACGGTCACTGCAATCGACGGGCCCCCGGATGTTGGTTGCCTCGTTGATCATGTCGACCAGTTTTTACGTGCTGACCAACGGCATGGTTTGGGCATGCGGTTGGTATCCGGCCACGTTTGCGGGCCTAGTCGATTGCTATGTCGCGGGCATTCCGTTCTACCGCTTCACATTGCTGGGAGACTTGGCGTTCACGACCAGCGGGCTGGTTGCGTGGCAGGTGTTTGGTTATCTGACTGCCGCCAACCGCGCAAACGCTCAGGTTGGTATTCAAGTTTGAGTAACGTGCCGGTCTGAAAGAACTACGGCCACCGCCTTTTCAACGGCCGCCGTTATTCTGTAACGACTCGATCAAAAATTGGGTTGATTGGCTGGAGCGGCTGCGCCTCCGCCGTCGGCACCCTCCGCTCCCGGAGCATTGTCCCGAACGATTTCGGCCAAGCGGCTACTGGCTTGTGTGCACAGATCAATCATCTGTTCCGTGTTGCCTGGCGGATCTTCGTCAGGGTCTGCGTCGAAGTTATCATCCTCCGGGTTGTTCACGTCAGTAATCCCAACGTCGGATTCTTCGATCAGAATGTTCAGCTCAGCGACAACGTCTGAGATCATCGCTTTGTCTTGCGCGCTACCGACACTTTGCAAATTTCTGGGGCCCTCGGCCAGTGTTCGTTTGCCACCGTAAGCCAATGCTTTGATCATGTTGCGCATTCGATTCAGTTGGTAGGTAGGAACCTCGACCTTGGGGGCACCGGGACGACGTTTCGTAGCAGATCCACCTCCGGCCGGAGCGCTGAAACCGCCTCCGCTCCCCTCGTCATTGTATTCATCCAAATCCTCATCTTCATCGCTGCCTCTGCTAGCGTTTTCACTGCCTCCGCCACCTGCGGTTGGTCTGGGTGAATTGCTGCGTGTGATCGCTTCTCTGAGTGACGTCAACGGTTGATCGCTGTAGTCATTTCCCTTGATCGTCAAGTCTAGGTCTTCCAGCAGAATGTTTTGGTAGACCAGCGAGTCAAGCATCGCTTGAGTTTTGTCTGCTTGTGCTTCAAGGGCGGCTGAGAGGAACTGAGCTACGCCAACGGATGCTTGCGAGGCCAGTGTTGCATCGACTGCTGCCATGTCGATCTTTCCCAAGGCAACCATGGCTTCGTAACTAAGCAAGAGCCGTTTAGGATTTTCAAATTGCAGCATCTTGGTCAGTCCCTGAACCACCTCACCATTGTTGCCGGCGTTTCCAAGTAGTCCGAGAATCTTTGTGGAGCGTTTTTTCATCCAATAGTCGAAATCTTCACCCCATTTATCTTGGCCGCTGGCGGTTCCATTGACAATTGACAATGCCTGGTTGGAAGCCTTGTCGATATCACCGTTATTCAAAGCAGACGCGTTGCCTGCCAACGCCATTTGAAGGTTTCGGTCGATGCCAGCCGCTGCGGCGGCTTTCAAAGAACTAGGTGACTGACCGCTTGAGAAAATGTTAGCGAGAATGGCGAACGCATCCCCTGACGGAACGGCGGCCGTATCGCGACCCGCTGCTTGGCGGTCCAGTAAGCCGAGTACATAGACGGCGTTGGTTCGAGCAGATGGATGAAAATCATCGGCAGCTGCGAGATTTCGCATCGACTCAGTGACGGTTTTCAGGAACGCTGCCCGCGCGCCGCCCGTTATTTTGTTTGAAAGAAAATCGTCGATGAATTCTTCACGCCGTTCACCAATTGTCGACAACGAATTCGGATTCGTGCTGGTCATTGAAGGCAGGATGTACTCTTTGAAGTATGTCTTTGCTGGCTCAGCGTTGCCGCTTGTGAGAGCCGTCACCGCTGCCCGGTTGCCGCTCTTGATGGCTGAGAGAGCCGCTTTGTTTCTCTTTTTAAACGCGGCGGGATCTACGTTTTGTTGTCCAACCAGTTGATACGATTGAGCAAACGGAAGTTCTCGGTAGTTCTGCCCATTGGCAACGGAGGCCGCGCTAGCGACCAACAGGACGCTCAGTAACAGCCAGAACATTCCGATCGTCGCTCGATGCAAAACCGAAACCGAGTCGAAGCTCCGCTGCGCTGTGCGGGATCGAGGCGTATGCGAATCGGTGTTGGCGAAGCCAGAACGATGTGAGCACGCGCGATAGGACGCTGAATTCATGGGATTTTTCATGGTTAATCAATCTTGCAATGACGCCAATGCTGCCGCGCCCCTCACCCCAAGGATACTCGCCGGGCCCGGCTTCTGTCAATTTTTGATCGACCGAGAGTTGTCAATTTGAGCATGTGGGGGGTGAATTTCCCGTTGATCACGATAGCAGCGAAGGTACCAATCAAGGCCTTTCGAGCTGTTCGGAACATAGCGGCTGCCGGTATAGTAGGGGTGGTTCAAGCGATCGGCCGCGAGTGTCCAGTGTCGCCTGCCATATTTTGGGGCTTGGGAAGCGGAGTTAAGAAAATGAAATCAGATTGGGACAGTTGTTTTTTTTCATGGCTCCGGCGACCGACGGTAAGGCACCGCACGCTGTTGATTTTCTGCGGTTTGGTGGGCTTGGGGGTGTCGCCTGCTTTGTCTGGCAACGCTGGGGCTCAGCTGGCTCAGGAATCGCTGCCAGATCGGCCGGCCGGTCCGTCAGAGTCAGCTGCGAAGGTCTCGGGTGACGATTCAAAAGCAGCCGCGGGCTCGTCTGCGGCGGCTGATGCTACTGATCGAGTCGAGCAGCAAAGCGAAATCGTCGACCAGATCAACGCAATTCGCCGCCAGATGGGAGGAGGTGTCGCAGAGCGACTCAAGGGCATGTTTGATGACTCGGGACATGGTGTTGAGCAGTTGCAGCGTGATTTTGAACGGGAACTTAACGATCTGGCTACGGCTCCGAGTCGGGTTCAGGTCGCGATGCCTTCCGAATGTGAAACGAGTTGCGTGTGTGAGTCCCTGCGAAAAGCGGCCCGCAAATTGGACTCTGTCGCTGCTGACCTTGAAGATACCGGGCTTTATCATGAAGCCGACAGGATTCGTGCCAGTGCAGGAGAGCTGCGATTACGGGCCAGAACGATGGCTCCGTGCCGGACGGCGAAAGCGGTACAGCCGAGTGACTCAGTGTCCAGCCAGTCGCCGATTTTCGACCCGTCTGGCGCATCGGCGGAAGGCTCAGGCTTGCCAGCAAAGGCTGCAGACCTCAAAATTCGAACGCGCCAATAGCGGTGCCACTGGTTATCATTAGCTCGGTGGCAAGGTGTTTTGGCGGAAGGCGAGATAAAACGTACCTATCGATAGCTTGAAAACGCGACGCGTTCGGTATGTTGTTGGATATATTTCATTCAGTCTCTCGCCTTCGACGGCTGATCCCCCGCAAGTACAATGACCATGCGATCTCAGGCACAACGCGCCCCCAAAGGGACTGTTGGAGCGTTGTCCTTTGAAGTTACTTTTTCCGGTTTTTCTAGGAATCTGTGATCGTCGGATGAAATCGTAAGGCGAACCTGCGGGCTCAGTTTTGACAAAACGTGAACTAAAACGGCCGAGATAAATCGGCACATTCCGGCATCGACCGGTGCGAAAGCGAAAACAATCCATGTCAGCATCACCACAAATCGAAGGCTTCGTAAAAGCCCTCATCAAATCGGGCGTCATTACCAAAGAACAGGCCATCGATGCGTTCAAGGTCGCTCGTCAGTCTGATAAATCGATGGCCCAGGCATTGGTCCAATTGGGGTACGCGACCGAGGTGGAAGTCATCGAGGCGATGGCGAAATACCACCGGATGGAATACATCGATCCGATGAAAGCCGACATCCCTGAGCGTGTCATCGAACTGATGCCCCAGTCGATCGCACGTGAGAAAAACGTGCTGCCGTTCGAGGAAACCGAAGGCGGGTTGAAAATTCTGATGAGTGAACCGGGCGAGGTCGACCTGATCGAAGAACTCCGGTTTATCCTCAACCGCGATGTTACCGTGGCGCTGGCGACGCGATCGAGTATTGCCGAAGCAATCAACCGGATGTACGGTCAGCAGGAAGGTGAATCGGCGGACTCGATTTTGCAAGAATTCACCGATACCAAAATCGATTTCACCGAAACCGTCGATGAAGACGCTTCCGATGGTGACGATGCAAGCGACGAAAACAGTGCTCCGATTGTCCGGCTGGTCCAGTTGATGATCAATGAAGCCGTGCAGTTGCGGGCTTCCGATATTCATGTTGAGCCTTTCGAAGATCGGGTCCGAATTCGCTACCGAATTGATGGCGTGCTGACTGAACGCGATGTCCTGCCCAAGCGTCAGTTGGGGGCTATTCTGTCCCGTATCAAGATTCTCGCAGACATCGACATTGCGGAACGACGTAGGCCTCAGGACGGGCGGATTAAGGTCTCGGTCGGTGAAAAGGAGCTGGATCTTCGCGTCAGCATTATTCCCACCAGCTGTGGTCAGTCGGCCGTGCTTCGATTGCTGGATAAGGACAACATCAAGGTTGGTGTGCGTCAGTTGGGGTTCTCGGACACTACCTACAAGAAGTTCAGCGAGCTGATTCGGCGGCCTAACGGCATTATTCTGGTGACCGGCCCGACGGGGTCAGGCAAGACAACAACCCTGTACGCGGGCTTGAACAGCCTGAACCGGCCCGACCGGAAGATCATTACGGCGGAGGATCCGGTCGAGTACTACCTGCCGGGGATCAACCAAGTCGAGGTAAAACACAAGATCGGGCTCGACTTCGCCCGCATTATTCGCTCGATGTTGCGTCAGGCCCCCAACGTGATTCTGGTCGGCGAAATGCGGGATCAGGAGACCGCATCGATGGGTATTCAGGCTAGTTTAACCGGACACTTGGTTTTTAGTACATTACACACGAACGATGCGCCCACTGCCGTTACACGGATGGTTGATATGGGAGTACCCGGATATTTGGTCGCCAGCAGCGTTGTGGCCATTCTGGCTCAGCGTTTGGTCAGGACGATTTGCCCCAAATGCCGCACCAAGTACAAGCCAACCGAGGAAGTGCTAAGGGAAGCGGGGCTCACGCAAGAGCAAATTGAGAATGCCACGTTTATGCGAGGTAAGGGCTGTAATAGCTGCAATAAAACGGGCTATCGAGGGCGAATGGGGATCCACGAAATCCTGATTGTTGACGCAAAAGTGAGGGAAATGATCTTCGAAAACGCGTCTTCGATGGCGATTCGAGACCATGTTGTGGCCAATGGAATGGCGACTTTGTTTCAGGATGGTTTAGAGAAGGTAATGGACGGATATACGACATTCGAGGAAGTTTACCGAGTCGCCAAGAAGACCGAAGCCGATGTCGCTCACTAAATGAATCCTATGCTTTGACCCAACGTTTTCTGGCCCATTTTTTCGATTTCCCGCACTCTTGGGAAAGCGACGGCTGGGATGTCTGGCGATCGAGAAATGCCTTTTTTGGTCGTTTTTCTGCCGGAAAGTGGACTTTGGTGGTGCTCTCTCTCAATAATGGGCTGTTCAGGCGATCTGATGACCTAATCCATTTGCTGATCCTAATACATTGTTCGCCCATCAAATTAGCTCTGAACTCCTTCCACTTTTCTTGTCTCAATCGACTCGGCTTGGTGCTGCGACTGGTTCGCTTGCCTTGGCTGACCGCTCTTCCAAAAGACGTGCGATTTTTCGCAGACGATCCTTGGTTCTGACTTGGCGCAATGCCCAGCTCAATCGGCTTGCCGTAAGTAAAATGGCTGGCAGCAGTGGCTGGAGTAAGGCCGGTAGCAGGAATCGGTCTGCTGAAGAATCGAGAATCCGAGTTTGGTTCCCCAGCGGGAAAGCCAGTTTGGATTTTCAATCAATACAACCACACGACACATTTAACATTTCCTTTCGATAGAGATTCATGGCCGCTCCGTTAATTGACAAATTGCTTGAAGCCTGTGTGAAGCAGGGAGCCAGTGATATTCACATCACGACGGGCCAACCCCCAGTGTTTCGACTGCACGGTCGTCTTCGTAAGTTAGAAACGAAGGTGCTCGAATCGGAAGACACGGTTGCCTTGATGAAAAGTATTGCGCCGGAGCGTTGTCAGCGTGAGCTTCAGGAATCGGGAAGTGCCGACTTTGGTTTTGCTTACGGCGAAGCGGCCCGTTTTCGTGTTTCGATCTTTAAACAGCGTGGCGACATCGCGATGGTGTTGCGGCAGATTCCCAACGAGATGTTGCCTCCAGAAATTCTGGGTGTGCCGGATATCTTTACCAAACTGGTCATGCGTCCGCGTGGCTTGATTCTGGTGACCGGGCCAACGGGTTCAGGTAAATCGACGACGCTCGCCAGTCTGGTGAACTTCATCAACGAGCGTGTTGATCATCACATTATCACGATCGAAGATCCGATCGAGTTCTATCACTACCACAAGAAATCAACGATCAATCAACGTGAAGTCGGTGTCGACGTGCCCAGCTTTGCCGAAGCCATTCGCCGAGCCTTGCGTCAGGATCCAGATGTGATTCTGGTCGGTGAGCTTCGTGACCTTGAAACGATCGAGGCCGCGATCTCGGCTGCGGAAACGGGCCATATTGTTTTCGGCACCTTGCATACCAATAGTGCTCAGGGCACCGTGAACCGGATTATCGATGCGTTCCCTGGAAACTTGCAGGATCAGATTCGTACTCAGTTGTCGACATCATTGATTGGCGTGCTGGCTCAGACGCTGTTGCCTCGCATTGGCGGCGGTCGAGTCGCTGCGTTTGAATCGTTGGTAGTGACGCCAGGGATTGGAAACTTGATCCGTGAAAACAAAACATTCCGAATTAACTCGGCCATTCAAACGGGAGCCAAGTTTGGCATGCAGTTGATGGACGACTGCCTGTTTGATGTCTGGGCGGCAGAGAAAGCCGAAATGGAAGATGTGCTGGGTAAGGCTCAGGATCCTGACAGTCTTGCCAAGCGTATTGCTACTGCTCGAAGACAGATAGAAGACAACATTGACGAACTGGAAGACGGCGATCTGGAAGAAGATTTTGACTAAGAAGCAATGCGGAATGTGGAATACGAAGGTTTGATATTCCGAATTCCGCATTCAAAACGGACGCTTTAACTTTAATCTAACTACTGACTTTAACTTTTAACCCTACGGAAAACCCCATGGCCGTTCGTAAACTCGGTCAAATCTTTGTCGACCTCGGATTCATCACTGATGAACAGCTGGAAATGCTTGTTGAAGAGCAGAGTCAGAATCCGGGCCAGTTGATCGGTCGTATCGCCGAGGACATGGGCTTGGTCTCGGACGAGGAGCTGATCCAGGCGCTGGGTGAGCAGTTTGGTTTGAAAACGGTTGACATCGATGGAGTTGACCTAAACAAGGACGATGAATCACGGGCGGCGCGTGAGGCGATTTCGGATTCAATGGCTCAGCTTTACCGAGTCATCCCGTTGAAGCTGGAAGACAATCGTTTGACGCTGGCGACCTGCGACCCGCAGAACCTAGCGATGCAGGACGAATTACGACGCTTTTTGGGTTTTGAAATCGCGTTGTTGGTTGCGTCAGAGGCTCAGATTCTCAAAGCGATCGACAAATTCTTCAACGAAGATGTCGAGAGTATCGAGAAGATTATCAACGACCTGCAGTCCGACGAAGAGCTCAAAGCGGCGTCAGAAAAGCTGCTCGGTGGAGGCCCGATCAACCTGAGCGACGTGACGGAACTGGCCGACAGTGCTCCCGTTCGCAAGCTGCTTAACATCGTGCTGCTGCAAGCGATTAAAGAGCACGCCAGCGATATTCACTTTGAACCATTCGAGGACGAATTCCGCATTCGCATCAAGGCGGACGGAGTGTTGTTTGAACTGGTTCCGCCGCCACGCCACTTGGCGTTTGCGATCACGACGCGTATCAAAGTGATGGCCAACCTGAATATTTCGGAACGTCGTCTGCCGCAGGACGGTCGGATCGAGCTGACGGTGGGTGGGCACCCAGTCGATTTACGCGTCAGTGTGCTGCCAACCATGTTCGGCGAAAGCGTCGTTTGTCGAGTTCTTGATCGTAGCGTGGTGTCGCTGGATCTGGGGAATATCGGGATGGATCCGGACATCATGTCCCAGTTCCGCGAAGTGATCGGCAAGCCCAACGGAATCATTCTGGTGACCGGCCCAACAGGGTCTGGCAAGACAACAACTTTGTATTCCGCGTTGAACGAACTGAACACAATCGAGGACAAGCTGATTACGACCGAAGATCCGGTCGAGTACGACATTGACGGGATTGTTCAGATTCCGATTGACCACGATATCGGCGTTACGTTTGCTTCGGCGTTGCGAGCGATTTTGCGGCAGGATCCGGACAAGGTTCTTGTTGGTGAAATTCGTGACACGGAAACGGCCGAGATCGCGGTTCAGGCTTCGCTGACAGGGCACACCGTGTTTAGCACGCTGCACACCAACGACGCGCCCAGTACGGTGACGCGGATGAAGGATATGGGAGTTCCAACTTTCCTGATCACGGCCACTGTCGAAGCGATTCTTGCTCAGCGATTGGTGCGAAGAATCTGCCCCGAATGTCGTGAGGCAACCGAAATCACCGAAGACCTGCGGCTTGATCTTGGCCTGACGCCGGAACAAGTCGAAGGCAAGTCATTTTATCGTGGCGTTGGCTGCGGTAACTGCAATAACACCGGATACAAAGGCCGTATTGGCCTGTTCGAACTGATGATCATGGATGACGACCTGCGGGCGATGATCATGGACAACGTGGCCACCGATGTCTTACGAGAAGCCGCTCGTAAGAAAGGGATGCGTCTGTTGCGTGACATGGGCATCGAGTTCGCGTTAGATGGAACCACCACGGCCGAAGAAATTGTTCGTGAAACAGTTGTGGATGGTTGAGCGAGTGCGGAATGCGGAATGCGGAATGCGGAATTTTTATAACTGCGAAGTGATTTAGCG
>CAZLYM010000032.1:11399-25150 GCA_964563475.1 uncultured Pirellulaceae bacterium | reverse complement strand
TCCAACCAAGCCGATACGGCGATCGACCAATCCAACGATTTGGTTTCAGAGGCTCAAGCGACAGTGTTCGCCAAAGAACTTGTCACCGCGTATGTAGCAAGCAACCGAAGAGCAATTGCGCACCTGTTTGCGTTCCCAGAAATAGTTGAACGTGCGATTGAGCCTTTCGGTCTTGACGGCACAGACAAAGATGACTTGATGGCCGATGCCGTACAAGCCGCCCCCAAATATTTGGCACCGATTTCAAGTGTCATGAAAGCCGGTGGTGCCTATCAATTGGTTCATGTCAAACAGCGAGACGATGGCTCGTTCTTGCTATTTCGGTTGCTCTCAGTGGATGGCACGTACAACTACCATCTGTTGCGAATCCGAAAGATTCGTGGGCAGATCAGAGCGGATCAGTTTTTCAATGCTTCTGAAGGCGATGAATTGTCAGAAACGATTCGAGCTGATATCGCAGGACAAGCTGAGCATCTCATGTCCTCCAAGCAAATCACGGACGCACAGAAACGTCTGCTCGAAGATCTTAAAATTCAAAAGCAGATGCGCGATGCGGTTGGGTTTGAATTTGAAGAGGAAGCATTGAAAATCTATAATCAACTGCCTGCCCGGCTTCAAATGAGTAGACTGCCAATGCTGTATCGAATTAGGGCGATTCCAGATACGGATCAAGCTACCTACTTGGCGGCTGTTAAAGAATTCTTGGCGAAATTTCCAAACGATCCCGCAATAGGGTTCATTGCACTCGATGCAGCTGCGGTCAGTCAGGACGTCGACCTATTGCAACGAGGTCACCAAATCCTCAGGGAATGGACTGGAGGTGATCCCTACCTAGATTTACTTGTTGGAACCAGCCTTGCGGCGCTTGGCCAAGCCGAGCTGGCAAAAAAAATGACCGAGTCGGTCGATCCGTCCAACGTCGACGTGCCCGCTGGCCATACCTACAAACTTTCCATTGCCTCGGCCAACGGAGACCATGAGGAGGTCTTGAAACAACTGGGACTACTGAGAGATCGGTATAAAATCAACTTCCAAGACCTAGACAAGATCGAGCAATTCAAAAGCTTCGTTAAATCTCCTCAATACGAGCAATGGAAAAACGACCAAGGGAACGTTCGGGAATAACTTCGGGGTTTGGGTCGCCCGAAGCCCTAGGTTGTCGAGCCCAATTAGAAGCAGTTTCCGAAACATTCCTCAGGGAATGGCCGATCGCTGTTTCCATCCGTGAGCAGCATCGGTTAACCTATCAGACACGATTCGCTTGTGGGCGCGAATTTGATCTCTTCAATGATCGCTCCTAGGCATTTCCCGAACATTCAATTTCATGTGGAAACTACCATGAACCAACTGGATCAACTGAAGCAGTGGACCAAAGTCGTCGCCGACACAGGCGACTTTCAATCGATGGCGGAGTACACGCCTCAGGACGCGACCACCAACCCGTCACTGATTCTTGCTGCAACCAAAGACGAAAAATACCAGCACTTGGTTGATCAAGCCGTAAACGAAACCGCCAACAGTTCACTGACCGGAGATGCACTGGTCGAAGCAACCATCGACAAGGTTTTGATCCTTTTCGGCAATGAGATCCTGAAGATCGTCCCCGGACGCGTGTCAACGGAAACTGACGCAAGGTTGTCCTTTGATGTGGAGGGTACTTTGGCGAAGGCTCGTGACCTGATCAAACTGTACGAGGAATCGGGAACCAGCCGTGAACGAGTACTCATCAAGATCGCTTCGACTTGGGAAGGAATCAAGGCAGCCGAAATTCTTCAAAAGGAAGGGATCAACTGTAACCTGACCCTGATGTTCTCGTTGGCTCAAGCCGTCGCTTGTGCTCAAGCCGACATCAAGCTGATTTCGCCGTTCGTAGGACGCATTTACGATTGGTTCAAAAAAAGCACGGGACAGGAATACGTGGGAGCAGACGATCCCGGCGTTCAGTCGGTCACCGAAATTTTCCACTACTACAAAAAGTTCGGCCACGACACCGAAGTCATGGGAGCCAGCTTCCGAAACACCGGTCAGATCATCGGGCTGGCCGGTTGTGACTTGCTAACGATCAGCCCAAAGTTGCTCGAACAATTGCAAAACAGCGCAGAACCCATTTCGCAAGCATTGGATGCAAGCCAATCGGCCGGGCAGAGCATTGAAGCATTCGACTGTGATGAAAAAACGTTCCGCTGGATGATGAACGAGGACGCCATGGCAACCGAAAAAACGGCTGAAGGCATTCGCAAGTTTTCGGCTGACATTGTGACGCTGGAAGAATTGATCCAGAAATCGGTCGCTGTCGCTTAGAAACGTCGCAACTTTCCAGCACAACGATCCAGAACATGAAAAACTTTTTGCTCAGTTCGCCAAGTTCAAACCACACGAAAAGTGTCGGTGATGAAGTATCTGGCGTACTGACCTTTGTGGTCGTGATCTGGGTCGCGTTTTTTGCTGATTGGGCATTGCCGCTTAGCGAGTGGTTTGCGCTCGTGCCTCGCAATTTCTCCCGGCTGCCGGGCATTATCGCGATGACATTTCTGCACGGCAGTATCGGGCATCTGCTATCAAACACCGTTCCGCTGATCATTCTAATGACGCTGCTATCCGGATCGCGGGCGAATTCGTGGCAAACCGTTGCGATGATCGTGGTAACCGGTGGCGCACTACTGTGGCTGTTCGGCCGCAACGGAACAGACTCGCACATCGTCAGCCACATCGGTGCCAGCTTACTGGTGTTCGGACTGATTACCTTTTTCTTAGCCGCGGCTTGGTTTGAAATGCGAGTCGTTTCGATCGTGATCGCGGTGCTTGTCGGCGTGCTTTACGGTGGGTCACTGCTGTGGGGCGTCGTTCCGATGCAGCGCGGCGTCTCGTGGGACGGGCATCTTTGCGGAGCCATCGCTGGAGTCATCGTGGCATTCTTGCAATCTCGCTTGACCAGCCATTCGATATCAAAGACTGCTAGCGTCTAGATTGCCAGTAAACTCAACTTATCCGGCAAAGTTTATCAAGTTCGTATGGCCGTGGGTCGATGATAGATTTGAATCTGTCTGGGGGGACATCGTCACTTAAGGTACGCGCCACAAGCGTGTTTGACTCGTGTCTTCTGCCAGCCCAATCCACGATCCATCATATCTGCCGCCCAGCGGCTTCATGGGCGGTTTCGTAGATCAGGTATGCCGTTGGGGCGAACTGGTCATCGATTCTATCACCGCGATTGGTGATTTTACTCTCTTTATCATTCGCACGCTGCGATGGATGCTGACTCGGTTGCCTCGCAGTGAAACGGTTTGGCCCAACTTTTACGAAGTCGGAGTGAAAAGCCTTCCAGTGGTTGCGTTGACGGGCACCTTTATCGGCATGGTGTTGGCCGTGCAAAGCTATTTCCAGTTTCGTCAACTGGGACTTGAGACTCGCCTAGGCGGAGTGATCAACATGACGCTTGTCCGAGAGCTGGGTCCGGTGTTGGCCGCCACGATGCTAGCCGGACGGGTTGGCAGTGCGATGGCGGCAGAGCTTGGCACGATGCGAGTCACTGAGCAGATTGATGCCCTTTCGGCGATGGGGGCCAACCCGATTCACTATCTGGTGGTGCCTCGTTTTTTGGCCTGCCTGTTCCTAATTCCAACTTTGACCATCATGGCCGACTTCATGGGAGTCGCCGGCGGTCACTTCTACAGCGTTTACATTCTGGACATTGACATTCATCACTACTGGTACAATAGCAAACTGTTTGTGTCACAGTTTGATCTGTTTGTAGGCCTGTTCAAAAGCGTCTTCTTTGGTTCCGCCATCGCGATGGTCAGTTGCTATCAAGGTTTTAATTGCACCGCCGGTGCTGAGGGTGTCGGCCGGGCTTCGACGTCCGCGTTCGTGCATTCGTTCGTGATGATTCTGATCATTGATTTGTTTTTGGGGATCGTCTTGGATTGGGTATACTTCTTGATGTACCCCGAAGGAGTCGGACTTCTGTAGGCCATGATCGAAGCATTACTGGAACAACAAGAACCACTCGTCGAAGTCCATGATCTGCACGTGCAGTTTGGATCGCAGCAGGTCTTGCGCGGGATCAACCTGACCATTCCGGCTGGGCAGACGCTCGTATTGCTGGGTGAAAGTGGCTGTGGAAAAACCGTTTTGATGAAGTCCATTATCGGGCTGGTGCGCCCAACATCGGGGCGAGTTGTTTTCGATCATGAAGAATTAGCGAACTTGGCAGAGCGAGAAATCAATTACCTGCGCCTTCGTTTCGGATTCGTCTTTCAGAACGCGGCGTTGTTTGACAGCATGACGGTCGGACAAAACGTTGCGTTTCCGCTTCGGCAGCAGGGGCGCTTCTCTGAAAATCAAATTTTCGAAATGGTCATCTCTCGGTTGTCAGAAGTCGGATTGCCGGACTCAGTGGTACACAAAAAACCAGCAGAGCTGTCTGGCGGCATGAGAAAACGAGTCGGACTGGCTCGGGCGTTGATCATGAACCCCGAAATGATCATGTACGACGAACCAACCACTGGGCTCGACCCCATCATGAGCGATGTCATCAACGAACTGATCATTCGGACTCGCCGCCGCAACCCAGTCACCAGCATTGTTGTGACACATGACATGCACACAGCCCGCAAGGTAGCCGACCGGATCATCATGCTGATGCCACTGCCTCGCTTGGGAGAACAAGAACGACAAATCATCTTTGACGGCACCCCCGAAGAATTGACTAACTGCCGCGACCGACGCGTCCAGCAATTTATCAACGGCGAAGCGGGTGAACGGCTCATGGAACTTCGGGCCACGGGAGTTTAAACGTCATGAATGAACAACGATTACAATTTCGCGTGGGACTGTTCGTCATTCTGGGTATGCTGATTCTTGGCATCTTGATCTTCCTGTTTAGCGAAGGCTGGTCCAATCAGTACACCCTGTACGTCAAACCATCGTCCGCCCCGGGAGTGACCGTCGGCACTCCTATTCGCAAAAACGGGATTCTCATCGGGCGAGTCCAATCAGTGACCAATGAAGACGACTATGTGCTTTTAGAGCTTGGCATCAACGACAACGAACATATCTTCAGTAACGAAATCGTCTCGATCGGAACCGAGTCCTTCCTAGGTGATGCGGGACTAGAGTTTCTTCCCCAAACACGCGACACCCGAGGCACCTTGGTTGGCAACAATGGCGTTATGGGGCAAGTTTCCATCAAGCGCAACCCAATGGAGATTATCGATATCGCGCTCAACCTAGAGAAAGATGTCGCAGACACGTTGGCCGCTGTCCGAACCGCTGGAAGTGCCGTCAACGAAGCAGGTGAAGGAATCAAGGAGCTCACGAGCTTCGTCAATGGCGCGTTTCAGAATGAAGACAGTGACTTCCGAAACCTGTTGGTCGACTTTCGAGGCGTCAGCGTCAAGGCTCAGGCGGCATTGGACAACTTCAATCGCATGTTCGAAAATATGAACACGATTGTGGGTGACCCCAAGCTGAAAGAGCAGATTCGCGACGTGATGACCACGCTCCCCGATATCTTTCAAGAGATGCGAGTCACCATCAGCGATACTCGCGAAACGATCAACGGCTTCCGATCCGTCAGCAAGAAAGCGGGCAAAAACCTCGACAGCCTGCAAGGTTTCACCGATTCGCTCAACGACAACGGTCCCGAAATTCTGGCGCAAGTCAAATCCAGTCTTGGAAACATCAACGGCTTGGTGTCTCGCATCAGCCAGTTCACGCAGTCGCTATCAAAACTGCAAAACTCGGAAGGCACGATCGGAAAGCTGCTTAACGATACCGAGTTGTACGACAGCGTATTGCAAACCGCAGAAAATGTGCGAGAACTAAGCGTGCGGCTCGACCCGATGATCAGCGATCTGCGAATGTTCGCCGACGCGTTGGCTCGTGACCCGGGGACGCTGGGGATCCGGGGAGCGTTGGATCGTCGACCCGGAAAAACGGGATACAAAGGAAGCTTGATTCCTCGTAACGGTGAGTCACCCTTGCGACGATAAATCGATGACGATAAGTCAATTGATGAGGTTCCTAGGAATGCCGTCCGGCTTTTATCCACACTTAATTGAGTGCCGCCATCGCTACAACTTAGGGTCTCCACCAGACTGATGACTGTCCCCATTGTCCAATCCATCCAAATCGGAATGCCTCGCCAATTGGGCACTCCCGGCAGCGAAGACCCGAACCAACGGCCATGGTTCAGCGGCTTCATGAAAACGAAGGTTTCTGGCTCCGTAGAAGTTACGCTGACCGGCATCCAAGGTGATGGGCAGGCTGACTTGAAAAACCACGGCGGTCCAGACAAAGCCATCCTGTGCTACAACGCTAGCCACTTTTCTTTCTGGGCGAAAATATTTCCGCACGCCGATGTATCGGGCGGGATGTTTGGCGAAAACCTGACGATCGATAGCATGCCCGAAGATGAGGTTTGCATTGGCGACACGTTCGCGATTGGAAACGTCGTCGTGCAAGTGACCCAGCCTCGCCAACCGTGTTGGAAATTGGGGCGACGCTGGAACGAGCCAACGCTTCCCAAATTAGTGGTTAAAAATGGCTTCTGTGGCTGGTATCTTCGTGTGATCACAGCTGGCATAATTGAGGCAGGTCAGGACTACCAATCCATCGAACGTCCCAATCCTGAATGGACGGTGCGTCGAGCCCACGAAACGATGTATCGAAAGGACGCGTCAACAACCGACTTGAAAGAATTGGCCAACCTGCCCGAACTTTCTCCAGCATGGCAGCACCACCTACTGACGAAGCTAAAATGATAAAGTCGCCTCGAGGGCGTCAATCAAGCTAACCGAACACATGAAAACCATTCTTGCACGACTGGCCGATCGGCTGATCCTTCAACCTTCCACCGACCCGATCGATCCAGAAGATCGCCAGCGTATTCTGATTCCCTTTGGTCGCGGTCACTTGGAAGTGTGGACAAACGAAGTTCATCAGGATGGTGAATCACCCAAACTGATCGCCCTGAAGTTTCCCGGGACGGGAGGCCGAGCCGAACGAGCCGGGCCTCATCCGTGCGAACTTTGGCCCGAATTTGCGTCAAACATTTGGACCCTCAATCCGGCAGGTTATGGCGGCAGCAACGGGCCGGCAACACTGCAGACAATGCCAGCTCAGAACGATGCTGTGTTCGAATTCGTCCGCAAAGAAATGCCCGACCACCAAATTTTATTAACCGGCAACAGTCTCGGCTGTCTC
Organism: uncultured Pirellulaceae bacterium; assembly: GCA_964563475.1. GTDB lineage: Bacteria > Planctomycetota > Planctomycetia > Pirellulales > Pirellulaceae > Mariniblastus. Next base: position 17,944 of record CAZLYM010000032.1, on the reverse strand, counting down.
TCCGCGTTGTACCTAGCAGCACGCCATGAAGTCGCGGGCGTCTTCGTTCGCAATCCCCCACCGTTGCACCAATTGATTGCCACTCAGTCTGAATATAACTGGTGGAATTTTGGAATGGCTCGCTTCGTCGCAGATCAAATCCCAACCGAACTGGACGTCATCGCAAACGCTGCCAATTGTCGTTGCCCGGCATTTTTTCTTCGCAGCGGACAAGACACCCTCGTTCCGGAATCGTTTCAGCGAAAAGTCATCGACGCCTATCAAGGCCCAAAGCAGGAGTTCGTCATCCCCGGCGCTGAACATGACGAACTCGTGGCGGAAGAGGATTTTGAGCGTTACACGTCGGAAATGATACGATTCAAAGACCAATGGATGCAACACATTGGCATGGAAAGCGGATAAACGATAGATCCCCGAGAGATCGTGGTTACCAGTCGCCGACAAATGGTTCGCTGTTTCAAAACGCGCGGACAAAGCTGTTCCATGTGCACCGGATCTCGATCGGCCATTTTTTGGGCCGTCCTTTTTAGGTAACGAGACTAATCAGAGATGCATCCACATCATTTCACCAATAAATCCTATCAGTTGATGGTATGCAAACCAGACGGCAAGACCGGTAGGGACGACTGAGGCGATGCAGAATCTTTTGCTTACTAAGCGTGGGAATAGCGGACGCATTTGCATCGCGAATATACAAAGAGATGCAATGAAGATAAAAGCGATTGCGATTTCTGCGATCGTTGGCACCGACCATCCGAACATCACAGGAGCCGAGTAAAGCATGCCGTCTTCGTCATATTCACAAGTAGCGTAAGCCCAAGTGAGCATTGGACGACAAGTCGCGATTAGCATTACCGCGCCAACGCCAAACGCCAGCAACAGGCCGGAAACGATTCGCAATCCGATTGGAGTGTGATTTTCCATTTGTCACTCGGGGTAAACAACATCCAAGATTATTAAGTCGGGACAGTCGATCTTCCATTTGAAAAGCACACACAAGTCCGACTCCGCGTGCATTGTATTGTAATCGAGTACTGCACTGCAAACACACGTTGAAAATCGGACATGCTTAGAACCGACCTGCAACGAGCGGTGTTAGAATGCCCAACAGCAACCCACCACCAATCAGGACGGCCGAAGCAGCATCCACAATCATTGTCATCTGGTTGAACTGAAAATGAAACAATAACAGATGGACGAAGCATCCAGCCACTCCGGCAACAATCAGCCAGGCACTGACTCGCCACAATTGCAACCGACGACGACTAACCTCTAATCGAACCTCCCGAAGGTGCTCTTGATGCGCGAGTGATTTTCGAGCATCGACGTCCACCTCGGATTCGTGTGGTGATTCGTACGGATTGTCATTCATTGAATTTCACCTAGATGGGACTGGCCATTTGCTTCAAATCATCGATCAACGATTCCGGAAACAGACAGAAACTGTATTCGCGAGAATTTAGAACCCGACTGTTACGAATTTGATCCACGGCGTTAAATAGCTTTTGTTGCAAAGCTTCAATTTGATCCGCCACAAACGGTTGCATCGACTGATTCGCTTCCTCGATCTCTTGGTGACGCCGGAAACGATTCATGGTTGAGTTTTCAATCGCAGTTCGTTTTCGCAAAATCAAATCTTCTGCATCACTCGAATCGATAAAACGCTCCGGATGAAATCGCCGCTGCCGAATCTGATTTCGAAGCTCCGATCGATCATGGGGCGAAACTAACGGATGGCCGAACGGCAAATGCATCGTCGCCGTCAGTGTCGAAAACACAGGCAACGCCACATCAAAGAAGTCGATCGCAATCAAATCCGTCAGTTGATCGTACTTCGCGCCGCCGATTCCATGCAAAAACAAGTCACTCAACACTAACCGGCTGTACAAGGTGGTGATCAGCGCGCGAGGACGAATTGCAATCTGCTGCCCAGCCATTTCAGACAATGTGTTTGCCAGCGAAACAGACTTCGTTACCAGTTCCCAGCCAGCCCGATCCGTCAGCGTGATCGTCCCGCCCGACTCCTTCAAGAACAATCGTTGCCGCTGTGGTTGAGCGTTACGCCACACCCAAAAAGGCGACTCCAGCCAACCATCGTTTTGTTCAAGTTCAGGCACCGGATGGGCACTACTGCGAATTCGATGAAGTTGCCGGTACTCGATCAGTCGAGCGTTATATGACGCGTTAAAGCGAGACTGCTCTTTCATAATCGCCGCAGCAAAATGGCAAAACGCCTCTGTCTGAGCGACGGTGCTGACAGGAACCTCCAGCGTTTGCAGCCCAATCTCTTGCTCCAAACGATGCCGCCCCGCCGCCAAGACTGCTCCCAACGAAGCCGAGTCACCGAGCGATTCCTTTGCCGACAGAACATGAGGCCATAAACTCGAAACCAATGGTTCAGCGTCTTTTCCCAAAGCGGCTAAGCAATCCTTCAACGATTTACTGGCTCGATCCGCGAACGACGCAAACAGTTCCACATCAACGATCGGACGTGTTTCGTACGGCATCGCAGCCGCAGCGGCATCAATGTCGATCAAGCCCGTGGACGCTCTACCATCTTTGAAAGCAGGGCATTTAATCGCGGCGGATCCGCATACGTCGTTGTCCACCACCAGATTCACGGGCGTCGCACCAACAGCCAAACCAACAGACGACAGTGCAAAGTTCTTGAACCAGACGCCGGGGTGGAACAGTAGCGGCTGATGGCCCGACATCACGATCGATTGAGCATCCCGATCAGCCAAGTCAACATCGCGATACCGGGCCGAATATCCCATTGCTCGGTCAAGCAATTCGGAACGGCCCAATCGCTGAAGCGAACTCAACTCCAATCCGCCGACTTCGATTTCGCTCGAAGGTTGAATGCGGTCATTCCAACTGGAAATCGTCTGTGCCAGCGGAGGAATTTGTAGCGACTGTTCGGAAGCCACTGGCGAGCGAAGCCGACGATAACGTAAATTCGATTCAGCTTGCGAATCCCCCGTGCCAACACCGACCCGTGACCGCCGTTGATCGCCGCTCATCCAACACTTTCGCTTCCGGACGATTTCAGCTTCTCACAATCCGAAGGCAACGCGCTGAAGGCTTTGTCCATCACTTCACGATAATGATTCAATCGAATCTGAGCATCGTCCAGCTTTCCGCCAAAGGATCGCGACTCGTCCAAGTAAATTCTCGGCACTGCGATCTCGTGGACCGACAGTTTTTGACAAGCCGCTTGGATCCACAACTCCAGCGGCATCGCGTATCCGGACTCCGTCAGTTTCAACGACTTGAGTGAATCGGTTCGATACGCCTTGAAGCCACAAAATGCATCCGACAAACGGAAGCCCAACTTTTCATTCAAAATGCGAGTCACCTGAAAATTGATAGCGCGACGCTGTTCAGGAGGCGGCGAGTCTGTCTCAAACGATTCCAGATAACGGCTGCCGGAAACAATGTCGACTCCCGTCTCTTCAATGACATCAACAAAATGTTGAATCCGCTGCGGTTCATGCTGGCCATCGCAATCAATCGTGACCACATATTTGAAGTCGTGCGCCATCGCGTATCCAAACGCAGTTCGCAGCGCCGCACCGTACCCGCGATTGGTCGAGTGCGTCACGCGATCAATATCATTGCGCGCAGTCAGAAGTTCCGCCGTCCCATCGGTTGATCCATCATCAACGACCAGAATATTGGAAGAATGGCGCTTCACCAGATCCAGAACCGGAGAAACCGTCTCGACTTCGTTGTAGACAGGTAGAGCAGTTAAAAATGTTGGCTTCATGTTTTTTTATCCACACGTTGTCGTAAGCTGGTGTTTGAACATTTTTGACCCACCGATCAAAAAATCAAATTTCTGCATCACAGTTTTTCACTTTAAACATCAATCATCAACAATACCTTTGGCATTCGCAAAGGCTACCACCACTGAATCGGATCCGACTCTTTCGTGCTGGCCCAGATTTTCATGTCACCAAATTGGCCCGCAAGGCGATCCGCCAGATCCTCGACCGCGAAACGCTCGCTGTCGTAATGACCGATCAACACGAGATTCACATCTCCTGCCTGAGCCTCAAGGCACGAATGAAACGTTGCCTCGCCGGTCACAAACGTATCACATCCTGAAAAAATCGCATCACTCAAAAAGCTGCCGCCACTTCCGCAAGCGACCGCCACTTTCTTTACCACGGCATCGCGTCGCCCCACAACTTTGATTGCCTGCTTGCCAAACGCTGATTTGACCGAATCGACAAACGCGGGATAACTCTGGCCGTCGCCCGCCAGTCGACCGACTCGCCCCGAGCCCAGACTTTGCTGATCGTCCGGGATCAACTTCAACGGCTTGATTTGTTCGAGCCCGATCTTTTCGGCCAGCGATTGGTTGATTCCCTCCAACGCGGAATCGAATCCCGTGTGAGGACTATAGATCGCCACGTTGGCTCGCGCGAGCTCCCACACCAAACGCGACGGAGTGCTATCGGTCGTTAGTCGTTTGAGCGGACGAAAGGGCAGGGGATGATGAGAAACAATCAGGCTGGCCCCTTGCTCGATTGCCTCGGCCGCACTGTCTGGCGTGACCGTCAAACAGGTCATGATTTTCTGACACTCGGCCGCACGATCTCCCGTCAAGAGCCCGACGTTGTCCCATTCCTCGGCCAATCGAGTCGGAGCAAACTGGTCAAGATATTCGCAAACTTGCTGGATTTTTGTCACGAGCGGTTTCCATTCATTCCCCTAGGACGCTCAAAAGCGTCGGCGGGCATCGTCAGTCGGTGGCGCAACCTTTGGTTTGAAGGTACGATAAGGCTTGATCTTACCAATAATATCCATCCCTTTCGCCACCCGATTCCACGATGCTGAAGCTGAAAACGTCAATCCGCCTTGAATCGCTTCGCCAACCGCTCAAGACAGCACTCGTTACCGCCGCCAGATTGGGAGCCAACGGCGTCGAAATCAACGGGCGAACTCAGTTGCGGCCGGCGGACATGTCGCGGACCGCCGTACGGCATTTTCGGAAATTGATCGCCGATCTGAACCTGAGCGTTTCCGCCATCCACTTTCCGACTCGATTCGGCTACGACTCGACCGAACTGCTTGAGGAACGGATCGACGGCACCAAGCAGGCGATGAAGATGGCGTACGATCTGGGCTGCAATGTAGTGGTCAACAAGATCGGCCGAGTCCCCGAAGAAACCGCTGACCCTCGCTGGACCACGATGGTTCAAGCGCTTTCCGATCTGGGCAATCACAGTCAGAAAGCCGGAGCGTGGTTGGCGGCCAGTACCGGCAGCGAGTCAGGTGAAACGCTCAAGGGCCTGATCGACTCGCTTCCGATGAACAGTCTGGCGGTTGATTTTGACCCGGCAGATTTTGTGATCAACGGATTTTCACCATCCGACGCGATCGCCACCCTCGGCCAGCACGTGATGAGCTTTCGGGCTCGCGATGCCGTGACGGACCTTTCGATTGGGCGCGGCATCGAGGTCGAACTAGGGCGTGGCAGCGTCGACTGGGCCAAACTGCTGGGCACGTTGGAGGAGCACAACTACACCGGCTTCATCACCGTCGAACGCGAAACCGACGGGAACACGATCGAGCAATGCAGCAACGCGATTGAGTACTTGAATCAGCTGTTTGGATAATTTCCTGTCGGTCGGAATCCGTAGACTAGCATCCACCAGCTTCAGGCTTCGCTTTAGCCGTTGACCATCGAAGCCGCAACAATAAGGATGACGAGCAACAGCACGGGGGTCAAAACCGCCAACGCAACTCGACTGTTAGTTGTGTCATGCAATTCTGCCAGACCCTTAATCTGAATTACTAGCAGCCACAAACCACCGATGTTTCCGATAAACGGAACCAGCAAGAAAGGCCACGCTGACATCTGTATGTAGCAAACGCTTCGAACCGTGGCACTCAGCGAGTACTTTTTTGCCCCAAACATCCACAACAGCAGATGCACCATCCCGCCGTAGATCCAACATCCCACCGTTGCTAAAACCGGCATCCCAGCGGCGAAACCGAATACCAATCCAAGCCAAAAAACAAGATCGAAATCAGGATCACCTAAGCACGAGACCATTTCAGTCAAACCGCACAGTGCGCCCATAATCGCCCCAGCAACGCCTGCATAACCAAGCGCTCGTCCCATCGTTCCCTGCCGGTTAAAGTGGCGAAACGTTTGCGAAGGCGAAAACAGTACTTCCTTGGTGGATTTGAAAAAGTTTCCGATCGATGCCTCATTCTCCCACGCGGGAGTATCGTTGGTCCGCCGCGAGGGTTGGTCAATCGTTTCTGAGAAATCGGTCGTCGAAGGCGCAGCAAACGGGTTATCGCTTTCTGCTGGCGGAGAATCCACTGCGACCTCAGGAGCCGACCTAACTACCGAGCCCGCAGCGACGATGGCTGCCACAGGAATCCGAGTGATCGCTGAACAAGCAGGGCAGCGGGCCTTCCTGCCCTCTGTGCCGTCTGGCGCCTGCATCGCCGCTTCGCACTGACTACAAGAAAATTGAATCGACACAGCAGTTCTTTCTATCCACAAGCAATGCAAGACGATC
>CAZLYM010000032.1:0-11299 GCA_964563475.1 uncultured Pirellulaceae bacterium | reverse complement strand
ATTGCGGCAACGATTCCAAGGACAAAAAAGAAAGCGAAGGGGATTAGAACCGCAATCGCCACTTTCCCCTTGGTTGATTCGTGCACTTCAGCGAGGCCAATAATATAAAGCGCGACTACCCACCCAATAATGGGCAATATGAGAATCAAGTTCAGTATTGGAATGACCATGAAAATTACCAACGGCCAACACGAGAAATAGATGTAGCACAAACATCTTGTCGTGGCGCTATACGAGTACTTCTTTGCACCGACTAGGACTAGCATCCCGTGAAGAAATCCACCGCCAATCAACGCCCCGATTGGAAATGCAACGGCGTAGATAAAAGGGATTAGCACAACGAACAGACCTATGCCCTTCAATGGTAATGATGGAGAAGCGCCTCCCTGGACGGTCAAAGCTGAAAAAAGCAAGAACACAAGAGAAGCAGCCGCCAGCCCACCCATGCCTCCCACAATCGCAGCATACGCGAGAGGACGCCCAAGTCCGCCTTCCGGGGTCATACTTCGAAACGTATCCGTCGGCTTGGTAAGGACTTCAAATGGAGTTTTGAAGAAAGAGCCAATTGATGGCCTAACATCCCACGATGGAGCACCCTCGCGCGCTTGCCGATCTCGCGACGCAGGTGCGCCTGAAAAATCAGCTGTCGTAGGGGCAGCAAACGGATTGTCGTCGACCGGCGGTGGTGGAGCCGCCGTTTTTGTTGCGTCGGGAGTTGGCCTAGCCACTTGAGCCACGGGAACCGCCGCGGCGGCAACCGCAGTGGTAGGGATCCGAGTGATCGCCGAACAGGCGGGACAGCGAGCCTTCTTGCCTTCGGTTCCATCCGGGGCTTTCATCTTCTTTTGACACTGGCTGCAAGAAAACTGGATTGGCATATCGCCTCTTTCAATTGGGAAGTGGAAAGAATCTTTTCAAGTTCCATCACGCTTGTCCTTGACATCAACAAGCTATTGCATGGTAAACAATCTACTTCCCCGACGCCAGAAAATTCTGCTGGATTTCTGGAGACTCAATTCACGCCAAAACCGTTTTATTGGGACGACCGGCAATCTCTTGGACGTACCGAGGCACCGCATACCCGGGCAAACGAGCACGAATCTCATTGATCAAGTGCTTGCCCCGTTCCACCGAGACTTCAAAATGAGCCGCTCCAATAACCGGATCAAGTTGATGCAGGTAGTAAGGAAGTACGCCGGCATCCAACAAACGCTGACTCAAATCGACCAACGCATCGGCCGAATCGTTGACCCCTCGCAGCAACACCGATTGGTTTAACATCTGCGTGTCGGATGTATTCAAACGTTGAAGCGAATCGATCACATCGTCATCAATCTCGTTCGCGTGGTTCGCGTGAACAACGATCACTTTCTGTAATCGGCTTGAGCTCAATCGTTCGACCAGTGTCTGAGTCACGCGTTGAGGAATCACGATCGGCAGTCGTGTGTGAATACGCAACCGCTTGATGTGAGCCGCCGCTTCGATGGTGTCCACCAGTAACGCAAATGCTTCGTCCACCAACGTCAACGGATCGCCACCGCTGAGAATCACTTCCTCTAACGATTTATCTTTCGCCAGTGCGGTCGCCAATTGCTTACGCAATGCCGCTCCACCCGGCCCGTCACCGTAAGGGAAATGTCGACGAAAACAATACCGGCAGTGGATCGCACAGGCTCCCGTTGCCACCACCAGCACGCGGCCATGGTATTTCTGCAACAGCCCGGGTTGGACGGTCGCGGCGTCTTCACCCAACGGGTCAACCGAAAAATGAGGCGGAGAATGATCCTCGGCATCGATGGGCAAAACCTGCCGCAAGAGTGGATCCGTGGGATCTTGCGGGCGAATTCGCTGCAAATACGGCAGCGGAGCAAAGACGGGAAACTTCGACTCGGCCTGGGCTCCAAAAACCGGATTGTCTGCCAATTTTAAATAATCTAGCAAACCGGGCACCGTCCGAACCGCGGTTTTCATAAGCTGTTGCCACGTTTCGCCCGATGGCCCCGAACCCGCGCCGACAGAATCGTTGGAAGTCGTTAAAATCTCCATCCAGATAACATAACCGGTTTTCGGCTGCGTTTCGATCACAGCAGATTCGCAAAGCCGTTTCCTTTCAATCCAGACCATAGCAGGATCCAACCCGTGGCGTACAAAGCACAAGACTTTCGTAAAGGCCTGAAAGTTCAAATTAACGGCGAGCCTTACATCATGACCTCGATGGAGTTCAAGAAGCCAGGTAAAGGCAACGCGATGTACATCTGCAAGTTGAAAAACCTTTTGCGGGGCACCACGCTCGATCGTACCCTCAAAGGCAACGACACGCTTGAGGAAGCCGACATCAATGAGACCAACGTTCAGTTCTTGTACCGTCAGGGCGAAACGTTCGTCTTCATGGACAAAGAAACATTCGAGCAATCAGAACTTAGCGAAGAGCAAATTGGTGAAGATTGGAAGTATCTGAAAGACAACATGGACTGCCAGATGACCTTCTTTGATGGCAAGCCGATCATCGTGACACCACCTAACCATGTCGACCTAGTCGTGACCTACTGCGAACCCGGCGCCAAGGGTGATACCTCGACCAACGTTCGCAAGCCCGTCAAAACGGAAACCGGCGGCGAGTTCCAAACACCGATCTTCATCAACGAAGGCGATGTCGTTCGCATTGATACTCGAACCGGTGAATACCTAGAACGAGTCAAAAGCTAGTGGTTCGTCAAAACTAAAATGGACGGTTCGTGGATTCGTTGGTCGAAAACCGGCGACCCAACCGGTCAAATTAGTTCTAACAGACCACTCATTCTTAGTTGCCCCATCAAAGCGCTCAACCAATGGAATCGCCAAGTCTCAAATGACAAACTTCAAATGACAGATGACAAATTCTTGTCCACCGGATCAGGCCAGTTGTCATTTGTTATTTTTCAATGATCATTTGTCATTGTTCTTTGCTTGTTGCCGCTTGTTGGATTTTCATTTTCCCTACTCACCCGATTCGTTTTTTAAGAGCACCACATGAAAGTCCAATTCTGGGGCGCGGCCCAAACGGTAACCGGATCGATGCACTTGGTTCACCACCAAGGGAAACAAATCCTGCTTGACTGTGGGCTGTACCAAGGCAAACGAAAAATCGCTTTCCAAAAGAACCGCGAACTCCCTTTCGCGGGCGACAAAATCGATGCCGTGATCCTGTCCCACGCGCACATCGACCACAGTGGAAACCTTCCGTCGCTGATCAAGTCCGGTTTCAAAGGCCCCATTTACGCGACTTCCGCCACGCGAGACCTTGCGACCGTCATGTTGCTCGATAGCGCGAAGATCCAGAAGTACGACGTGAAATACGTCAACAAAAAGCGTAAGAAGAACGGGCAAGCACTTTTCGAACCGCTCTACAAACAACATCACGCCGTCCAAACGCTAAAGCAGTTTCGCACGATTGAGTACGACCACTTGTTTGACGTCCTGCCCGGCGTCCAAGCTCGGTTTCATTTTGCCGGCCACATGCTGGGAGCCGCCGTGGTCGAGCTAAACCTTGGGGACGAACAGCAACCCGAGCAACGTCCGACTCGACTGGTCTTCAGTGGAGACCTCGGCCGTGACGGGATGCCGATCCTGCGAGACCCTCAAACGGTCGAAGGTGCCGACTACATCATCATGGAAGCCACCTACGGCAACCGCAATCATCCCGAGCGCTCCGACGCCCGACAGACGCTCAAAGAATTGACGCACAAAGTCTTTCAGGAGAACGGCAAACTGATCATCCCCGCGTTCTCCGTGGGACGAACTCAGGAAATCGTCTATCGATTGAATCAGCTGGTCGAAGCCGGTGACCTGCCCGAGATTGACGTGTTTGTCGACAGTCCACTAGCTGTCAACGCGACCGACATCTTTCGCAAGCACGTCGAGTGCTTTGATGACGAAATGATCGACGCGATCCTGAATGAAGAGGACGAGGACCCGCTGTCCTTCGAACGAATCAACTACGTGCGATCGGTCGAAGGTTCTAAGGCACTCAACCGCCGTAAAGAACCATGCGTCATCATTAGTGCTTCGGGCATGTGCGAGGGAGGCCGTATCCTTCACCACCTAAAGAACAACATCGAGAACCCGACCACGACGGTGCTCTTTGCTGGATACCAAGCACCGCATACCTTGGGTCGAATCCTGCTTGATGGCAATCTAGAAAAAGTTCGCATCTACGGCGACGAATACACCGTCCGAGCCAACGTCTGCAAACTAGACGGCAGCAGCGGTCACGGCGACCAAAGCGATCTCGTCGACTGGGCAGCCGAGACTTGCAAACGAGGCAACGTCAAAGGCATCGCGTTGGTTCATTGCGAAGAAGACAGTGCGGCGGCCTTCGCAGCTGAACTGAAAAAACGCAAGCTGGGTCCTGTCCACATCCCCGCCCCCGGCGACGAAATGTCAATGGACGGGTGAGTTTAACTCGCGATTTTGAGAAACACTTGCTGAACCTGGTTGGTCAATCATGAAACGAATTATTGCGTTGACCGGTGCGGGCGTGAGTGCGGAAAGCGGGATCCGCACGTTTCGCGACAGCAATGGGTTATGGGAAGATCATGAAGTCATGGATGTCGCCAGCCCAGAAGGTTGGGCGCGCGATCCGGAATTGGTCCTGCGATTCTACAACGCTCGGCGAGCCCAACTGAAAGAAGTCGAGCCCAATGCGGCTCATGTTGCGCTCAAAGAACTCGAATCAAAGTTCGAGGTTCATGTCATTACGCAAAACGTCGACGATTTGCACGAACGGGCCGAATCAACCAACGTTCTGCATCTGCATGGCGAATTGACCAAATCACGATCAACGCGAGACGATTCGTTGATCTACGACTGCACAGGTGATATCAACCTTGGTGACTTGTGCGAAGACGGTCATCAACTGAGACCGCATATCGTTTGGTTTGGCGAATCGGTTCCGGCACTCGACCGCGCGGCACAGATCACCTCGACCGCCGATATCGTATTGATCATCGGCACCAGCTTGCAAGTTTACCCCGCGGCGGGATTGGTCGGTTACGCCCCGCCCGATGCAGACATCTACTACATCGATCCGAATCCTGCCTCCAGCCATGAAACGGTAGCCAGAGGTGACAAGCTAACCGTCATCGCTCAACCTGCCGCCCAAGCTTTACCGGAACTAGCCAGTCGGCTACTGAGCGATGCTCTCTAGTGATTTGAAGAACGGGAAAAGTTTCGCGAGCTCGTAAAGTAGCCATCACACTCCGAGTGATGATCGTTGTCTGGGCATCACACAAAGTGTGATGGTTTGTGTTGGACAATCACGCGGAGCGTGATGACTACATTGACACGGCGATCGCATGAGCATCCCAGTCCAAACGACAAATGAATCGCGGCCTCTTCAAAACGATTCCTAAGCAGCTTGGAATGGCAAAATGCAAGCAGGGAATGGTTCACCGAGAACATTCGGGCCAAAGGCCCTTACCACCACCCGCAGTAAAACAACGATTCCTAGGTTCCCCGAAGAACCAATTCCTGCTGCATCCTGAAATGCTTGATCTCACCGAACAACGTGTCGCCCTGTGAGATGACTACGTAACCCAGTCGTTCATAGAAACCGACCGCTGACTCGCGTGAGTTCAACACGACCTTGCTTACATCTTTTTGACTGGCTTTCTCTTCCAGCCATTCCACCATCGCGCGGCCAACACCAAGCCCTCGCGCAAACTCTTCCACCGCCATGTAACGAATCTGCGCTTCGCCCGGCTTGGTAAAATGCAAACATCCAGCGCCTAGCAGCTTTCCGGCTTCATCCTCGGCCATCAAGTGAACGCCCGAATCGTCAAACGAATCGCGTTCGGACCCTCGCGGTTGATCCCACGGTTCTCGCAGGACACGCCAACGCAAATCAAAGTAGCGATCGTAGTCCTCATCGGTCTCAGGCGGACGAAGTCGATTAAGGTTCTTCACACTGGCACTCGGATTGAAACAGTCGATGCAAAATCGAACTCTTTATTGCAACGGTGCCGTGACGGTGCCTCGTTGCACATCGCCCCGCAGCCCATTAGCTCGATCGAGCAACAAATTCTCTTGGACTTCCGACTTGGGTTCCAGCTGAAATTCCAACAAACGTTCGTCGCGAATTTCTCGCGGTGAAAAATTTTCTGAGAAAAAACTGACGGGAAACTGAGCGTACCAAGGTGCTCGGACGCGTTCTTGGACTTTGACCGTTTTAAAACCGTCTTTTTCCAGCTGAATGTCTCGCGTTCCGTAATAGGTGAACGGTACCGAAACCGGCGTATGGCCAATCTGCTGACCGTCAATTTTGACAAATGCTCCCTCTGGCTGGCTTCTCACAATCAGCCGCCGCTGGACGCAACCGCAACAAATCAACGCAAAAATAGCCAAACCGAATGCAATTTGCCCTGTCACCGGGAGCGACCATGCTAGGCCGTTCAACCCGGTCAGTCGACGCTCACAAACGGGTAGGTTCTTTCGCATTGGGCAGATTTTTCTTGATCAGGCTGGGCATTCACAGCACAATGTTGGTCCACGAACGCGGCGGAAAGTATCAAATAGCCCCAATTGGCAACAGACCGATTCTCAAACCGACGTTTTGTCCAAAGCGAAAGCAAGCTAAGATAACGTAACTATTCCTGCCAATAACTCGTCGACGATAACCGAATGAGCGAGAGCCTCACGAACTGGGACAACTATCTGGCCGTCGCCTCATTGAGCGACGTCGGGATGCGGCGTTCCAATAATCAGGACAACATGTCCATCATGCTGGCAGGCAGCATGGACCAGTGGCAACGCAAGGGGCATGTATTTGTCGTGGCCGATGGCATGGGAGCTCACGCTGCGGGGGAACTTGCCAGCAAGCTGGCAATCGAGCACGTTCCGCACCTGTACTCGAAATACAACGATGCTTCGGCTCCTGAGGAACTGCGAAAGTCCGTCGTTGGAGCCAACGCCGAAATTCATCGCCGTGGTCAGGCCAACGAAGAATTTTACAACATGGGCACCACTTGCTGTGCCATGACCTTATTGCCTCAAGGGGCCGTAATCGCACACATTGGCGACAGCCGCGTGTATCGGCTAAGCAAGAACCGGCTTGAGCAATTGACCTTCGACCATTCACTGGTCTGGGAAATGAAAGCCGCCGGACAGCTTACCAAAGCCGAGGAAAAATCGGGTAAGGTCCCACGAAATGTGATCACTCGTTCGCTGGGGCCGTATCCGGATTGCAAAGTCGACCTCGAAGGTCCGTTTCCGCTGGCGCCCAACGATACGTTCCTCATGTGCAGTGACGGGTTGACCGGCGTTGTTTCGGATCCGGAAATCGCTTCGATTCTGGCGAACATGAGTCCTGACGAAGCCGTCCGAGTCCTTGTGGACTTGGCGAACCTGCGTGGTGGCCCGGACAACATCACGGTCATTGTGGTCAAGGTAACGCATCCGAAAATGGCAACCGCGTCCGATGCTCCGCCCATCGTGCTCAACTCGAAAAAATCGAAATTTGAAATTCCTGTGTTCGTCTGGGCATTATTTGGTGTGTCTCTGGTGATCGCGTTGGTTTTTCTGCTTTCCATGAACATGGTGACCGCCGCGTTGCCTGGCGTGATCGCGATTGGTAGCGGAATTTATATCCTTGTTCAGGTCCTTCGGGCACGCTCCAGCGGCCAGACGATGACCAAAACTCAGCGATTCGGGAAAGCCCCGTACACCCGAGTCGCGTGTGCCCCTCCTCCCAAGTTCACCGAACAACTTGCCGGAATCTGGAGCCAACTGGTGACTGCCGCTGCGAAAAACGATTGGAATGTCGATCGACCTCAGCTTGATTCGATGTCAAAAGAGGCCGAGCAATTGGCTCAAAAGAACGATTTCCCTTCCGCAATCCGAGCGTACGGTCGAGCCATCAGTCAATTGATGGAGTCCCTGCGAAATCATACCGACGACGACAGCAGTTCGGCCCTAGATCTGTAGGAAAGAACAGGGATCTTGGGTTCTCACAGCGGGAGCTCTGGTATCTGGGCTGTTGACCGGTCTCTTGCAAGAAGACCGCTTGAGCGAAGCTCGCTCCTTTGCCAGCATGATTGCCAGCACGCAGAGACATGGAAGTATTCTGCTGAATTCTATCGCGAAGTCCCGTCATTTGCGGCCGCGCATGGCACTCGAATCCATCGGTAATTCCCGGCTCCAAATGATATTGCTCCGGCCTTGGCTCCTCTGTACCGTTGGCCGACTTTGATAATTCTTCAAAGTTTTGCTCAAGTCAATTTCCGTTGCCAAGGAACGATCCCTTGTTCGCGATGCGCCGAATTCGAACTCGAATGTATTTCGGGGTAGCACTGTTGTTTATCAGTGTTACCGTGCTGGCGATCGCTGGATTTCAAGGTGCTTGGCGTTTCCGGCACTTGACGAAAAACATTCAAATTCGCTCGACCGAACTTCCGCTGGCTGCTGAACTTGGGCAGCGAATCAGTGACCTGCGTTCATTTCTTTGGCAGGTCGAAACGGACTCGACCACCAACGAAACTGACTTCCAACCAGTGGTCGCCGATGGGCAAATGTCTCGGATCAAGTTTGTCGAAAAACTCAAAGCGATCGAACGCACGCTGGACAAATACGAATACCAACTACAACAAGGGACTCGCTACGATTCCAGTGTGGCGAAAAACCGGCGCGAGCTAAACCTAGTCGGTTCTTTCCGGCACTCACTGTCGGGAATCGACAAAGTCGTCGAAAACAACGATTGGTTTCTCGGCCGTGACGACTTAGTGCAATCACTCCGTCTGGAACTTGAGGGCTTGCAACGCGAGGCCAGCCAGCTTCCCGTCTTCTTGCAGCAGCGGATGGATGAGTTCGCAGGTGACGCCCGCAAGCAATACTACGCATGGATGTGGGCCAGTTTATTGCTGACGATTCTGGCGCTGAGCATCATCGGCCTGCTGATGATCCACTTCCGAAATGGAGTCTTTCGTCCGCTCGCAGAACTACTCGAAGGCTCACGACAAGTCGCAAAAGGAAATTACAACTACCGCGTTCAATTGGACTCCGACGATGAACTGGCGGAACTGGCGGAAGCTCTCAACGCAATGACTTCCGGCTTTCAGACAATCCGCAAAGACCTGAACAAAAAGGTTCAGCAGCGAACCCGTGAAGTCGTCCGCAGCGAAAAAATGGCCAGCGTCGGCTTTCTGGCGGCAGGCGTCGCACACGAAATCAACAACCCCCTAGCGACGATCGCATGGGCCGCCGAATCCCTCGAGTCCCGCGTTCACGACATGCTTGATCCGGACTTCGAGTACGACGACGAATCGCGAGAAACCGACATCGCGCAGATGAAAAAGTACCTGCGGCAAATGCAGGATGAAGCGTTTCGTTGCAAAGGAATCACTGCCGGCCTGCTGGATTTCGCTCGCATGGGCGACATGAAAAAAGTCAGCACCAATCTCTCTCAGGTCATCGACTCGGTCATCGAGATGGTGAAACCGCTCAGTAAGTACCGCGAACGCAACATCCGTTTCCACGCCGATCGAAGCATGGTCGCCGTCGTCAACGCTCAGGAAATCAAACAAGTCGCATTGAATTTGATCACCAATGCGCTCAGTTGCGTGCCCGAAGGCGGAACCGTGACGATCACTCTCAAACGATCGGGAACCAACGCAGAACTACAAGTCGTCGACGATGGTTGTGGCATGACCGACGAAGTCATGTTGCACCTGTTCGAACCTTTTTTCACACGTCGACGAAATGGCCAAGGCACGGGTCTGGGTCTGTCGATCACTTATCAAATTATTGAAGACCACGGCGGCAAAATCATGCCGTTCAGTGACGGGCCCGGCAAGGGATCCACCTTTGTCGTTACTTTGCCTTTGCGAGCGAGCGAATCTTATGAAATCAAAAAAGTCCACCAAAAAGCGGCCTGATCAGAAATCGCTCAACGTGCTATTTGCCGATGACGAAATCAATCTTCAGGAACTGCTGGCTGCCGAATTGCCTCGCATGGGGCACACGGTCACCGTCTGTGGGAACGGACTGGACGCCGTTGCAGCGCTAGAGAACCAGAACTTTGACTGCGCGATTCTTGACCTGGACATGCCCAAACTGGGTGGCATCGGTGTCATTGAAAAGATCCGTGAGCTTTCTCCCACCACCGAAGCAGTCGTGCTGACCGGCAAAGGATCCACCGAGTCCGCCATCGCGGCCCTACGGCTAGGAGCGTTCGACTATCTGCAAAAACCCTGCAAGCTAGTTGATCTGAAAGGTTTGCTGCAGCGCGTCGCAACGCGCCGCGAACTGACCAACAAAATCCATTCACTCAAGCGTCGTTTGAATCGCGTGGAGGGTGAACCGGAAATGATTGGCGACAATCGAGCCATGCAGCGAGTCCGTGCGTTGATCAAAAAGGTGGCTCCGACCGAGTCCGCCGTGCTGATTCTTGGCGAAACGGGGACCGGCAAAGAGCTTGCCGCGCGAGCCGTTCATCAGCAGAGTGATCGAGCTGACAAGCCATTTGTGGCGATCAACTGTGGTGCTTTGCCTGAAAATCTGATCGAGAGCGAACTGTTTGGGCATCGAAAAGGTGCCTTCACCGGCGCGGATGAGCATCGCCAGGGATTGTTTGAAGTTGCCACCGGAGGAACATTGTTTCTGGACGAGATCGGCGAACTGCCGATGGCGACCCAATCGACATTGCTACGAGTTTTGGAAAGTGGCGAAATTCGCCGCGTGGGTGATAACGAACCGTTCAACGTGGACGTGCGAATTGTCTGCGCGACGCATCGCGATCTGACAACGATGGTTGCCGAAGCAGCGTTTCGGCAAGATCTGATGTATCGCATCAACACGTTCGAAGTTCGTCTGCCGCCTCTGCGGGATCGTTCGGAAGACATTCCCGATTTGGCGCGGCATCTACTGGGACGGCATCGCCCGGAACTCAGTGGACGCTTGCCTGCCATGGAAGAGTGCCTCGATCATTCAGCCATCAAACTACTAACCGCTCACGCGTGGCCGGGTAACATTCGCGAGCTGGCCAATGTAATCGAGTATGCTGCAATTCTCAGCGATGGTTTGCCGATCAAGGCAAGTGATCTTCCCGGTCACTTGGGAACGGCAGCTGTGATTCCCATGTCTTCAGCTGCCGGCGGAAAATCTTTGCGAGAGGTCGAAATGCAAACGATCCACGCGACGCTAGACAAGTGCCACGGCAACAAGACTGCGGCGGCCCAATTGCTGGGCATCAGTCTGAAGACGCTGTACAACAAACTGAACAGCGAAACGCTTCGCAAGGCGTCGTAGCGATTTTGTAAGTCGCCAGCTG
>CAZLYM010000031.1:13230-25432 GCA_964563475.1 uncultured Pirellulaceae bacterium | reverse complement strand
ATCACTCGGAGAGTGATGACTACGTTTGGATGAGCCAGTACTCGCAACGTAATCAGCTCGGAGAGCTGATCTACAATGCTTGCTCGTGAGTCCACTGCGGGTACTCGCTCATGATTCGGGCTATGAAGTTCTGGGATCGGCTTTAAGATGGGATGAGGTGAGCCGTCACCTCTCTCCCGCTGTTTCGGTGTTCTTTGGCTACTTGATGTCCGCAGAATCTTTCTCCAAAACGGGTCAAGATTCGCAACAATCTAGTTCGGCTGCCGAGCGGCAACCGTTTCGGGTTGGAGCCAGAGTCACCATCGGGTCTGCAGATGAAATTCTCGCGACCCTTGACGCGAATCAGTGCCGTTTCTGTTCGCGGTTGCTGAACCTGTTCTGGCGAGAGGTTTGGCTGGAGCGAGTTTAGACGCCGTCTTGGTCAACACCGCTATCCGGTTCAGCTAACCATGAAACAGTTTTCACTTTCAACCTTGTTTCTGTGGATCGCGTTGTGTGCTGTTGCAGCCCTCACACTCAAACAGCCGTCGTTGGTTTCGGCGGGGATTGTTGTCTCGTTGACAGTCGCCTCGCTGGTTTTACTTGCAATCATAGGTGTTTGCCGACGCAGCCTTCGAACGATCGGCATCGTGATTGCGTGCGTTGCCTATCTATTTATTGCTGACGGAGGTGTGTTTCCAAACGCAGAACGTTTTCTGCCAACCGAGTGGTTGCTGGCGAAACGCACCCAGATTGAAACGGATATTGTAAGTGGTTGGAAACCTTCGAAATCGCTTTCGCTATGGTTGTTTCGAACGCTCACTCAACCAAACGGCCACCAACATGTTAAGGATTTCGGAGCACCGAGAACCAAACACCCAAGTGGATCTGGTCACGTTGGTGAGACGGTTGGAGAAACCACCGACGATATCTTGAACGAACTCCTAGAGCTTGTCGATAATCCATCGAATGAAGCTAATGACGGTATTCTCGGGCAACCGGTTGGTGCGGCAACGGTCCCACTACCGACGATCAAATTTGTATCCGTGAACACAATCATTACTTGCAGTGACAGGGACAGTCGGCCAAACAGACCGTATTTTGTGGTGGGTCATTGCTTGTTCGTATTGTTATTTGCGATGGCGATGTTTCAGATATTCCGCAAACCAAGTAGCACCAACGCTGTGAATCCGACCAATCCAACATGAGCTGCCATGACGCGTTTACGAATGCTCATTTCTCTTGTCCGGTGAAGAAGTAACCTAGCGAGCGGCGAAGTTCGGTTGGTAGCTCAGGTAGGTCCTCGCGAGGAATCAAGAACGTCGACAGGTTGTACAGATCCGTGAACACACGGTTCTGTTTCGTGGTTGCATCTAGGTAGTCATGCCCCGATGATCCACCGGTGCCGATTTTTGTGCCCAGCATGCGCTGCACCATCACCGCGTGCTTCTGTCGCCAATTGGTAAACAGTTCATCAATGTCCAGTAGCAAGGACAGATACCGGAACGGCGTGTAAATCATGGGCTCGTCACGATACAGATGAACGAATAACGCCGATAGGAACGCTTGATGGGAAAGCCGGAACTCGCCCTGCTCTCTCAGTTCGTTAAACTTCGATTCGTCAAACACGGATTGAAACCGCGTTCGAGTCACCGTCAGATCGTTCAACTGGAATTGTTTTTCACGATCCGTCAGTGTCACGTTTTCCTTGATGATTTTCTCATCCGAAGCCAGCATCTTTTCGACCGCTTCGTCGTAAGCTTGCCAGAAATTGAATTTGCCAAATTCTAGGAACGGCATTTCTCTTAGCCAAGCGTCGGTCAGCTCAAGGATGCTCGGCTTCTCTTCCAGTTTGTCCAACTGCGCTTTGTCGGACTTGCTCAATCGGGTGCAGAAAAATTCTTGATCGGCAGCAATGCGGAACTTTCGCTTGATGCCAAGCATGATTTCGATCTGCTTGAATTGAATGCTCTGGAATCCTGAGGCCGGCACCAGCAAGTCTCGAAACTCAAGGAAATCCATTGGCGTGATGGTTTTGACGACATCAATCTGTTGGATCAAGACCCATTGAATCGTTTTGACTCGATTCAGGCGGTGAAGGACCGTCGCCATTTTCCTGTCATGAACCAGCGGGTCATCAAAAACGTCGATGATCGATTCAAGTTCGTAAATGATCTGTTTGAACCACAGCTCGTAAGCTTGATGAGTGATGATGAACACCATCTCGTCATGAGCGGCCCGGTTCTGTTTCTCGCTTTCCAGATGTTGAGCATCCAGCAGCTTGTCCAAGTGCAGATAGTCGCCGTAGTACAGTGGGTCCATTTTAATCCATTCGTGATTTGTCGAACTAGAACGGACCGGGCAGGATATCTCCGTTTTTATTCTGGTCCGTGTTCACCATCATCGTAACTTCTTAACGTACTTGATGAAATCACGCTCAAGCGAATCTAGGTCGTCGCCAAAATACTTAGTGAAATCAGCTAGGCGTTCTTGAGGTGTGACTTTGGCTTGAGGCTCATGAGTCGCCATGTGTTTCAAGTACGCCGCAAATTCTTTCGGTTTTCGTTTGAGCAGAAAATAGTTGAAAGCCCAAGCGTCTGCGTACGCCGCCAAGCCGGTGTCGGACGTTTGAAATTGGGTGTCGTCGGAAATCATCCGAATGATCGCGTTGTCGGGCCGTGTGGCCAAGTTGCTAAGAAACAGGTCCAGTCGAGGATGATTAATTCTGCCGGGCGTTCGCCACCCTCGCTTGCTGCGCAGGTCGGGAGCCTCAAAATAAAGTGCTAGGCCTTCGTTTAACCACAGCGGAGTGTCGGCAAGCCGCTGTTGCATGCCTCGGTTGAAGATCAACTGATGCGTTGCCTCATGGATGATGGTGGCGACCATGGGAATGGCTCGCGGGTCGGCCAAGATTTCATCGATCTTTCGATCGTCGACCTCGCCAGCGACCAATTGTTCGGCGGTCAGGTCGAACATCGCAACGCGATTGGTCATCAGGTTGTAGTAGGCGACTGTGTTGCCCGGTGGCTGACCCAATTCACGCGTCGCATATCGCTCGTACTCAGGTCGGTTGGCAAAGATAATGACGACCAGTGGGTACTTGTTGTCGGTCAGTTCCACCTTTTTCCGATCCCAGAATTTCTCGAACGCCGGATAGAGACGACTCTCGTACAGCCCAGCGATCCATTTCGCATACGCCAGTTCGGTTTGATAAGCGATCACGTAGCGCTTCTTTTTCAAGATCCGAAAATTGGTCGGCAACTCCTCAAGCAAATTTAGTCCAAGCTGATCATGAGTCGCCGGCTTGGCGGGGTCGACAGTTTTCAGTTTTGTTTGAACTTCGGTTGGCTTGATAATCCAGAGTTGTCCATCGTTGGCTTCAAACAATAGGCTCTCATCCTGTGCCTCGACCAGAATCGTGCCGGCAAGGTCGATCGACTTCCCCGACCGCTCAATCTTGATCTCGTCCGCGTGCGCGCCGAAGGTCAGGACTGCGGTCAGCAGGCCAGCAAGAATCGCCGCGTTAGATATTCGAGGATGCATGAGAAGAACACTTTGGTGCTGTTTTTAGGTCACGCGGGAACAATCATTCACACAAATGGTTGACGCAACAAAATCACGGTTGTTCGTGTCGATGGGTGGTTGTCAATCTAACGGCAATCAATCCATAGGCGAATAATGTTACAACGAAAATCGTTGCGGCGATCAAGATGGCAATGGCGGCAGTTATTTCATCGACACCTGCATGCAGCAACCCCAGCATTAGTCGAGGTAAAGTGTCGATTCCTGGCGGAAGCACCAGTTGCGACGCGGACAACTCGCCGAATGACAACGCAAACGTCAACAGCCAAGTCCCGACCAACGCCCACACGTTGCGCACGATCCCAAGCTCCCAGAAGGAATTCCAAGCGGTTCCGCCATCTAGCTGAATGCTGTGTACGGATTGTCGATCGATTCGGTTGAACAGAAACCACAAAAACATACCGGCCAGTGGCCAGCAGAAGATCAAATTGGCGACCACGGGTGCGAAGATTGTGCGATCGTAGAGCCACGTCATTGGCGAAAATTGAACGTTCGCAAAGAGATTGGCGACCGTTGTTCCGATCAAAGGGCCCGGCAATGCAAGTGAAGTGGCCATCAGTAAAATGAAGATCCATCGTGCCCGTCTACTTTCCAATGCCCACCATGTTAGCCCGGCCGCCCCGATGATGGTCAGCGTCGCACAGACAGATGAAATGATCATGGACCAGATAAACTCGCTACTGAAATCGGTCGACGCTCGCTGAAGCGAATTCAATAACTGCCCCGATTCGAAGCTGCCGACCGCAACGTCTCCTGCTTTCTCTGTCACTCGCTTAACGGTATATCCGGCTCGATAGAATACGTTTGTGAATGGGATGACGATCAGCAGCAACAGTGTCAAAGTAGCACCGAAAATGGCTAAGCCGCTGGCGGTTTGCTGCCCCATGGGACGCCACTTGTTGTCGTTGTTCCTGTTGGCTACCAGCCGAACAAAACCGATCGAGAACAACAGACAAAAGCAACCAATGGGAATCAATGAGGGCCCGAGCGAAAATTCTTCAGCGATCTTCAGTTGGTCCGAAGACCATGCCCCGGCAACCGATCCGAGCGTTCCCAGCGAGTATCCCAAATAGATCTGCTCGGCCAGCGTACCGATCTGATAAATATCAGTCACAGCAATTTCTCGGCTGCATGTGACGATGACCCACGCCATTGCCAACAGTGATACAGACAGAATTCGTCTCAGCTTGATGCGCAGCAGCACGCTCCAAGGTCCAGCGTCCAGCAATGCTTGTTGCTCGTGCACCTGCGTGCCAATCAAACTGCCGAGGCGGAAAATGATTGCGACTTGCGGGGCGGCAGCGATACCATGAATCCACGCGGCAGCTGTCCATCCGGAAACAATGGGCGTCAAAACTTCTCCGCACGTCGCCGTCAGCCAACCGAGTTTTCCAAACGCGGAATCCCACAGGCTGACGTGGAGGAACATCGGAAAGAATAGCAGCACGATGGTGGCGATCGTCGTCAATCGTCCCAGCCACCCTGCGTGTCCCATTAGCCAGTTCAGCAATGCGCCAAGTGGGATGGCAATGCTGGTTGCCGCCAGTCCGAGCGCAAGCGTTCGCCCGAGTGATAAGGTGTCTGAGGAAAGACTGACCGTGACCACGAATGCAAACCACGCCACGCATGTGAGAGCAGCAAGCAAAATCCTACCGGTGGATCCTAGATTCATTAGGTTTTAGATTTGCTTGCGGGCGGATGCGAACGATAGGATGTGGTGACGCTCAAAACTGGGCGTCACCCGTACGATAACCATATCGTAGCTTCTCGGATTGCTTGTATCCACCAACGCAAAACGCCCGCATTTATGGTTGGCTTAAGGATTTGCGGATCAATAAGTCAATCAATGAACATGCTTAATCGCCGGTGTTTCACGAGCGATTTGAATTGGAATCCGGCAATTTATTTTTGGGCAAATCCTAAGAGCAAGCACCAGTGAATCCTATTGGCGAGATAGACGATGCCCATCGCTCCGCATCCGATTGGTTTGACGATCTCGAAATCACCTAGCTGTTGGACGAGCAGTTCGTCTTCCACGCCCAACCCAGCAACCATTTGGATGCTGTTGCGGTACTCGGTTAGTTCGTCCTTGATGTCAGGGTGTGTTTTGAGAAGTTCTTCGCGCGTGCAGGCACAACCATTTTTGCCTTCTTAGCTTATTTCAGGGGCCGGCTAGCGGCGAATTGTCACGAAGTGACACCGAAACACTTTCTAAGCATGAAGAAACGGCTAGGTTCCGGGCTGTACGACGTTGTAAAAAAACTTTGAAAACACGCCAATGATAGAGTATCGCTGGCGAACTTTAACTTAGTAAAAATTTGGTAAATTATCAGGAGTTTTGATTAACACCCTACCTGTGAGCTGTGCTACCATGAATTTGCTTAGAGCCTGTTCAAGAACTTCATAACCTGAAGCCAAGTGCTTGGTAACCCGAAGCATCAACGAGGGATCGGTCCCTCACTTACGTGTCGGGTTGGGATTTGTTGGATAGTGACTTACGGCAATCCATGCAATTTCCTATCACACTTTGGATTGTGATTTGAACGCAGGTTTTTAAAAAGGCGCTTACCTTCAAATTAGAAAATGGGATTCACCATGACGAATGCGGCGGTTGAGTTGGCTCAGGAAGAAGTCCAGAAGTTTTCCGAAAGTGTACAAGAGATTCGTGACAGTCTTCATTCTGTCGTGGTGGGACAAGCTGAAACAGTTGATCAACTGCTGATCTGTGCTTTGACCGGTTCGCACAGCTTACTGGTGGGCGTGCCGGGGCTCGCGAAAACATTGCTGGTAAAGGCGTTAGCTTCAGCGTTCGACTGGAAGTTCTCGCGAATTCAGTTTACACCCGACCTGATGCCATCGGACATCAGTGGCTATGAACTGTTGGGTCGATCGGGCGACGATAATGGTTCGAATCATTCGATGGTCTTTCGGCCCGGGCCAGTATTTTCCAATCTGGTTTTGGCGGACGAGATCAACCGAGCTGCCCCGAAAACTCAGTCTGCGATGTTGGAAGCGATGGCGGAACGGCACGTGACTGTCGGCGGTCAGACTTATCCGATCGAGCAGCCGTTTTTGGTCGTTGCGACGCAGAATCCCATTGAGCAGGAAGGCACGTATCCACTTCCCGAGGCCCAGTTGGATCGTTTCATGATGGAGATCCACGTTGGCTATCCAACGCCTGACCAAGAAAAGGAAATCGTGCTGCGAACGACCGGTGGTGATGTTCCGCTACCGAAATCAGGCTTCACACCGGAGTCTTTCATGCAGCTCCGTTCGTTGGTGAACTCGGTTCCCGTTCCTGATAGCATCGCGGCCTACGCCGTCAAGCTTTGCGGCAGCAGTCGCCCGCACGATGAACGAGCCCCGTCGTATGTGAAAGATTACATCAGCTTTGGAGCTGGACCGCGTGGTTCTCAGAATCTGGTGATGGCCGCCAAGGCCAGAGCCTTGCTCGAAGGCAGGACTGCTCCCAATGTTGGTGATGTTCAGGCGGTTGCCACGCCGATTCTGCGTCACCGGATGGTTGTCAATCACCGGGCGATCGGTGACGGAGTGAACACCGACGACATCGTTGGCCGCTTATTGGAAGGCACGCGAGAATAATGGAAGCACAGGAGACTGGAAAATTTCTGGAGCTCAACGCATTGGCTGCGTTCCAGAACATGCGGTTTTCGACCAACCATCGTATCGAGGGCGCTTACAGCGGGCGGCACTCGTCGCGGTCGAAGGGCGGCAGTGGCGAATTTGCGGACTATCGGCAATACACTCCGGGCGAAGATTTGCGACGGTTGGATTGGCGAGTCATGGCGCGGACGGGTCGTGCCTACATCAAGCTATTCCAGAATGAAACCAATCTTGTCTGCACGGCGGCGATTGATGCAAGTCGATCGATGCACTTTGGATCTGCCGGTCCGAACGATGCGACGGGTTCGAAAATCGAGTACGCTCAATATTTCGCGACAGCGCTGAGTCACATTATCAGTTTCGGACGAGACCAAGTCGGTCTGGCGGTTCTTGGAAAGCAGTTGGACGAATATTTTCTGCCCGGTAGTACTCCCGACCATGTGCAGCGTCTGCATCAAACGATCGCCGAAATTAAAACCGCAGGCGAGGTTGATTGGGATCGATCCCTGTCAGAGCTTTTCCGGCGGACGAGTCGGCGTGGTGTCTTGTTGTTGATCACGGACTTTCTGTGTGACGATCTGGAACCGTTGTTTTCACAGGTTCGGCTTTTTCGGCATCGAGGCTGGGAAGTCATTGCTCTGCATTTGGTCCATCCCGACGAAGAGCGTTTGCCAGTCGGCACGGCTTATCAGTTTGAGGGGATGGAGGGCGAAGGTAGCGTGCAGTGTTCACCAACGGAGGTGGCAGAGATCTACGAGCAAAATTTTGCTCAGCATTTGACGGCGGTCCGTGCGATGGCGTTGTCAGCCGGTTGTGATTATCGGCTTGTGTCGACCGCGATCCCCTACCTGCAAACACTTGGCGGATTTTTGGTGGAGCGAACGGGATAGTGCAGTTTTTCAACGCATGGGCGATCGGTCTTGGAGCCGCAGCGATTTTGCTGCCGGTGCTGATCCACCTTTATACTCGTCCACGCCCCGTCTCGGTGCCTCTTTCCACGATTCGCTTCGTTCAGTCGGCAGTCAAGCAGCGTCGAGCGAAATCGTGGCTGCGTGACATGCTGGTGTTGCTGCTTCGCGGTTTGGCCATTGCCTGCCTAGCATTTGCGTTTGCAAAACCGCTTTTCAACCCGAATCTTCAGGCACCAAATGCTCAGGTGGATGAAGATGCGCGGGTCAACCGAGTCGTGGTTTTGGATGCGAGCCAAAGTATGGCGGCCAGTCGTTCGGGTGTGGACGGATTCCAGTCGGCCCGAGTTCTAACGCGACAGTTTTTGGAGACATCGCCCGGGGTGAGAGCCAATTTGATTATCGCGGATGCGCAGCCGCGTGCGGTTTTCGATGCACCGTCGAGCAATCTAAAAGTTCTGACTGATACCCTTTCGGCCACGAATGCCGTTCCCGAGCGAATTGATGTGCAGGCGGCGATCAATCTGGCAGCTCGAATGTTCGAATTGCCAGAAGGTGCAGATCCTTCAGAAATTTCTCAAGAACTGGTGGTCGTCAGTGACTTTCAGCGGAGTAATTGGGTGTCGGTAGATTTTGGCGTGTTGCCAAAAACGACCAAGATCAAACTGGAGTCAACCGCTCGGGCGGAGAACCTAGACAACATTGCTATTCTGGATGCCGGTTTTTCTCAACAACCGACTGCCGGCGGCCATGGGCAGTTGGAGGTCGTTGTGGCGAACTATTCGCAAAACGCGAAGCCGGTCAAGGTTCGCGTTGCGTGGCCTGAACAGGTGCTGACGCTGGAGAAAGTTTGTCCCCCGAATGTACGCACGGTGCTGACCAGAGATGTTTTGGTGCAGGAAGCTGGTTGGCAAGTCGGGTGGGCTCGGCTGCTGGAAAACGAAGACGCTTTGGCGACCGACGACGCTTGTCCTTTTGTCGTGCAAGCGGTCGAAACACCCCAAGCAACGATTGTGACTCGCCAGTCGAATCGAAAGAGTCCGTCATCGAGCTACTTTTTGGAGCGGGCGCTTGCGCCGTACGAGCGCGGTCGTGCGTCGGGGCAAGTGGTGGTCAATCGCATCCGCCCGGAAAGCTTGAGCGCCGATACGATTCTTGAAAGTCAGTTGCTGATTTTTGATCATCCGGGGCGGCTGACCTCGGTCCAGTTAAAACTGGTGGCCTCGCTGCTTCAAAGAGGCCGCGGTGTGTTGTATGTCGCCAGCGAGCCGATCGATGCCAACAATTTGAAGATCTTGGCGGACGAATTGGGCAGTGACTGGCAGGCTCCCGTCGAGCTTGCTCCACCGGCACTCGGCGCGAAGCGTGAATCGTTAACGATCGGCCGAGTCCAAGCGAATCGACAACCGTTTGGAATTTTTGGTGATGCGTTAAATTCGGTTCTCTCGGAACTGAAGTTTTCAGGTGGATTAGCGACGTCTCGAGTGGCTGATTCACTGGGCGATGATATTTTGGCAACGCTGGACGATCAGTCGGCGCTTCTGTTTTGTAGCCCGGCGGGGCTCGGTAACGTTTGTGTATTCAATGCAGACTTGAGCCAATCGGTGTTGCCACGACATCCGGCGTTTGTCCCATTGATGAATGAGATATCGGAAATGCTGCTGTTGCCCAACGAGGGAAAACAACGCGCGTATTGTGGTGATCCGTTGACTCGATTGCTGCCGGTGAACATCACTTCATCGACCGAACTGGAAGTCATGCGGGATGACGATCAGCCTGCCGCAGCGGATGCAAAACAGACTCAGGTTGGTTTGCCGGCCGACAAGTTGAAAGAAGAATCGAACGGAGACTTTCAGCAATCGGGCGAGGGAGTTGTTTGGAATTGGCGTCGAGTCGCGGGACCGGCCGTGTATCAAGTGACGCGTGATGACCAGACGGTTTATGCGCTGGCTTCGCAACTTGATCCTGACGAATCCGATTTGCGAGTGCTTGATGCGGCAGTCATGACCGAACGATTGTCAGGAGGTCGCGATGTTAGTTTTCGGCGTTCGAGCGAAGTTGCGAGTGAACGCGATGATAGTTGGACTTGGTTCGCGGTCGCAGCAACATTGGCGCTGGTTACTGAAGTCATTGTCTTGAACAATTTCCGGATGTAAAAACGAAACAAACCCGTTTGAAATAGTGCGGTTGCGAATAACACAAAATTGAATCCTCATTAGTTGACTAGCCTCATGCGATTGATCGCCGAACCACTCATCCCTTACCCGCTGTGGATTACACTCGCGTTGTTAGTCGCGATTGTGATGTTGTGGTATGGCTGGACCAGTCGAATGGCGGTCCGTGGTGGGCGACGTTCGATCATTGTGGCAATGATGACGCTGGCGGCTGTGCTGCCGCTGGTCGTGCTGTTGAATTTGACTTGGATTGAAAACGTGCCGCCGCCGGCAGGTAAGCCCGTCGTTCGAGTGCTAATCGATACATCAGGAAGTATGTCGACGCGCGACATGGAGGGACGATCTCGATTGTCTGCGGCGACGGATTTTGTTCGAGAGTCAATGGACGATTGGAGCGATCGGTTTGACGTGAGAGTTGCGACGTTCGATGACACCATGCGAGCCAGTGACATGAAATCGGTGCAGTCGGTTGCCTCGGCTGATGTTGCTGCTCAAGGGGAGACGTTGGGCAATGTCACCAATGTCGCTTCGGCGCTTGCTGCGGCATCGAAAGAGGATGTGCCGCAAGGGCAATCAATCTTGTTGCTTAGCGATGGTATTCATAACGCTTCCGCAATGCGCGACGTTTTGGAAAGTGCCGCGCAGGCTCAGGCGATGGATGTGCCTGTCTTTGCGATGACATTGGGCGGTCCGGTCGGAGTGAAAAACGTTGCCGTGACGCCTCGCTCGCCGCAGGAGTTGAGCTTTGTCGGGCAGGAGGTGCCGGTCGTGGCACGTGTGACCGCGACGGGAATTCCTCGCAGGCCGGTCGAGGTCAGTCTTTGGAAGGGTGACGAAAAAATCGCGACGAAAGAAGTTCAGCTGGATGATCGATTGTCGGCCGAAGCGCAGTTTTCCATTTCAGATTCGAAGCCGGGGCTGTATCGGTACTCCGTCCGCGTTGCCAAACTTCCGGGCGAAGCGACGGTCGCTGACAATCAAGCGACTTTACTGTGCCGTGTGGTTGATCGTCCGGTCAAAATGTTGCTGGTCGAAGGGAAGCCATATTGGGATACGAAATTCTTGTTGCGGCGACTGGCGGCCGATTCCTCGCTTGAGGTAATGAGTGTGATTCGGATGGCCAAAGATCGCTACCTGCGTCGAACCGTGGTGATCGAAGCCGGCCAAGATGCGGCAGGCGTCGAAAACTCGGAAGTCATTCGCGGCGGTGAAGACGTGTTGTCGGCCGAGTCATTGCAAGACTTTCAGATTGTGCTGTTGGGTCGAGATGCCGAGTGTTTTCTGACGGACCAATCACTCGACGCGTTGCGGAATTGGATTTCGCGAGACGGTGGCTCGTTGGTTTGTGCTCGTGGTGCCCCCGAGGCACGAGTCAGCGAACGCTTGGCTCAGATTTTGCCAGTGCGTTGGACAGCGGGCCGTGAACAACGCTTTCGCGTGTCGATGACTTCCAGCGGAAACGAGTTGCGATGGATGGGCGGTTTGGGACAGCAGTTGGAATCGATGCCGTCACTGGCAACGGTCGCCGGAGTGGCTCAGCCGCGCGGGTTGGCGAACGTGTTAGCTGCAACGGCCAGTTCGAAATCAGACGAACAGATTTCGCCAGTAATTTCTTATCAACCGTACGGATCGGGACGGACGGTCGTTGTCGAAGGGGCCGGAATGTGGCGTTGGGCGTTGATGGCGCCCCGTTATTCGCAAAAGGAAGAAGTTTACGGAACCCTGTGGCGTAGTCTGCTGCGTTGGCTGGTGGCACGCGCGGGATTGTTGCCAGGGCAGCAGCTATCATTACAATTAGATCGAGTAAGCTATGAGTCGGGGTCGGTGGTTACGGCAACGATGCTCGTGCGGCCCGAATCGGTCAGTCAGATCCCTCGCGTGCGTCTTCGTTCGGTGGCGACCGGCACGGAGTCGAACGAACAGGTTTTTGATCAA
>CAZLYM010000031.1:0-13130 GCA_964563475.1 uncultured Pirellulaceae bacterium | reverse complement strand
GCGTCTTCGTTCGGTGGCGACCGGCACGGAGTCGAACGAACAGGTTTTTGATCAACAGGTTTTTGATCAAGAGTACACGGCTAAGCCAGTCGGTCAGGATCCGGGTGTGTACCGTTTTGATTTTGGGAAACTACCCGCCGGGCAATACTCGGCCGAAACGGTTGCCGAAGATACAGATTTGTATGTGAAAACGGCATTGGATGTTCGTGATCGGTGGACGGAGCAACTGCAGTTGGACGCTCGACCGGAATTGATGCAACGCATTGCAGACCTGACGGGTGGTGCGGTGTTGGAGTCGGCAGATGCGGATGACTTTACAAACCAGTTTGCGGATCATCTGGCAGACGCTCGCACGCCACAGTTTCGGCGTGTAACGATGTGGGACCGGTGGTGGGGGATGTTGTCCGCACTGTTGTTGTGGGCCGGAACGTGGGTTTTGCGTAGAAGATCGGGGCTCGTTTAATGTCAACCACGATTCAAACTTCTGAAGATCGATCCTCCAAGCAAGAGCTGAAGAGGACGCTCGCGTTGTCGCAGCGGCGTATGTTTTCGATTGGTGTGGCGATGGCGTTGGGGTGGCTGCTGCTGGCGGTCATCGCCGTCTTGGTGCTGGCGATTTGGTTGGATTTGTTGTGGGAGTTGTCTCCTGCCGCGCGCGTTGCGGCGATGATTGCAGCTTTTTTGGTCGGTGGCGGACTGTTCACCGCGTTGATGGTCTCGCTTTCTCGGAACGCGGTCGCTTCACGGTTGGCCAAACGTTTGGATGAAGTTGCGGGGACCGGCGGTGAGATCTCGACGGGTTTGCAGTTGACTGAATTCGACCGGGGTGAGGCAGCGACTCCCTCGGTAGCCGATCATCAACTTCGACAGGGGCTTGCGACGTTGGCGGTAGCCCGGGCAGCCCAGACTGCTTCGGATGTCGATCCGAAGGTTGCGATTCCGGTGCGTCCGCTCAAGGTCGTGGCGTGCCTGTTGGCTGGCGTTTTATTGCTGCTAGGCGCGATCGGATTAACGATGCCAAAGCTTGCGTGGACGCAGTGGTGGCGTTTTGCTTCACCTGCGGCAGAGACACCACCGTTTTCAACCTTGGACTTTGCTGTTTCTCCAGGCGACGTCGAAATCAAGTACGGCAGTCCGATCGACATATCGGTTCAACTGAATATGCCTGCGGTCGACGACTTACAGCTGCGGATTGTCGGAGAAACTGAAGAGATCGTGCCGATGTTCTGCGAAAGTGGGAATCGCTGGCGAGCGTTGCTTAGTCGAGTGACCGAACCGTTGGAGTATCAGGTTTTTTCTGGACGGGCGAGAAGCGAAAAGTATCGAATTCAGTTGTTGCGAGTCCCTGAAATTAGCGAAGTGACGTTTCGAGTTACTCCGCCAGACTACACCGGAGCGGGCACGATGGTCACAGGTGCTCAGGAACCTTTGCGAGGCCTGCCGGGGACCAAGGTGGGCGTGGTGGCAAGCAGTAACATGCCGCTGTCCGGTGGCCGGTTAGTGATTTCCCATGGGCAGCAATCGCGAACGGTGCCGTTGGAGGTTACCGAAGATCAAAACAATGAGGTCACGGGCCATTTCGTGATTGAGCGTGGTGGCAAATATGAACTGGTGCTGACCAATCTGGAAGGAACGGATTCATTGAATGTTGTTTCTGGTTCGATCCTGCCGACGGTTGACGAGCGTCCGTTTGTGCGACTGACCAATCCTAAGCCAAGTTCGATGGCACTCGCGACGGTCAGGCTGCCGGTCACCATCGAGGCAGAAGATGATTTTGGGATTTCCAAGCTGAGCCTGTACCGAAGCCTTAACAATTCGCGTCCGCTGCCGCTTGATATTCCGTTGAGACCAATTTCCGATGCTTCGAAGGTGCGTGAAAAAAGACTGGCGCGACAGATTGAGCTGCCGCTTGATCAGTATGGATTGCAGCCGGGCGATCGAATGGAGTTTTTCGCACGCGTTGAAGACAACAACCCTCAGTTGAGCCAAGGGTTCGAAAGTTCCGTTCATGTGGTCGAGATCATTTCTCGTGAAATGTACGAAAAGTTGAATCGCGAGAAGATGGGAGTGGAGGCGATGATGGCTCGCTACCGTCAGGTCGAACGCCAGCTGGAGGATCTTGAATTAACTCAACGTGAGCTTGAGGCGATGGAAGGTTTGTCGGACGACCCGGCTGAAGCAGCGAAACAACGCAAGGAACGTAAACAAAAACTGGCAGAATCGGCGCGTTCGTTTGAACGGACTGCCAGCGAAATGCGAGAGATGTTGCGGCGACATTTCCCGGTTGATGTGGATAAGGAACTTGATCCACGGATTGCGGAACTGGCAGAGCGGTTGGTTGAAGTCGCCGCGGAGATTCGCGAACTCAACCGAAAACTGGACGAATATGAAATCGATAACGAGGAACTGAAAGAACGCTTGGCCGAGCTACGCGAAAAGTTGGAGGGGCTGCGCGAGGAGTTTGATGAAGAGGTGATGGAGCCCTTGCAGCAACTGGCGGGCGTGTTTGAACTGATGTCGAAACAAGCAGAGTTTGTGCAGCATGTTTTGCGTCAACGGAATCTGGCCGATCGTTTGCAGTCGCTTGATGGAAAGGATGACTTGCAGGAGATGTCGTTCAAACGCCGCATACGCGAGATGGCGGACGAACAAACCACTTTGCAGGTTCAACTGAATGAACTGGTCGAAAAAATTGGTGATTTGGCGATCGTGCTACCTCCGGGACAGGGGCTGGAGGAATTAAAAGAAACGGCATTGGAGTTTGCGACCAAGGTGGTCAATAGCGGAGCGATGGAGGAGCAGAACGAGGCGTCGATGGCGCTTGCGGAAATGTCAGGATCGGCTGGATTTAAGCATGCCTCAGCGGCCGCCGACATTTTGGAATCGCTGCTTAAAGACGGCGGCGAAATTGGAGAGGCAGGACAGCAAGCGGGAAATCAAATATTCAATCCTCAACTGGGCAGGCCCGGTCTAGGGAATTCACTTGATCAGATGATGCGACTGTTTGGTCCAAGAAACGGCTTCCGCCAGGTTGGCAAAAACAATCGAGGACTTTACGGCGATCGTCCTCAAGCGAATAAGCGTGGCGGTGGGCGAGGAGACAAGCAAAGTCGCGGCGGCGGTGGAATTGCTCAGACGCGTCCGGCTGACGTGGAGCCCGGAAACGAGGTGCAGCGCGGCGGAGGGAGAACCGGATTTTCACAGATAAAGATTCCGCTTCAATATGAGCGGAAGGTAAGCGAATATTATCGACGACTAATCGAGGAGCTTGGTGATGATTTGTAGTCAGCTTGGAAAGTGGTTGCGTTGGGAGCGGTCGCGTTTTGAATCGGAACGGTCGAACAATGTAGTACGGACTTTGGTCGTGACGTTTGCGATGGTGTTGATCGTGTCGTCGCATGCATTGTCGGCGTTCGCCCAAGAGAAATCTGATTCTGCGGCGGCGGAATCGACGGCCGAACCGGTGGCGGCGGTGCCCGATCCGAAGCACGTTGGCGGTGAACCCGACGGCGTTGTTCAGGTCGCTAACTTGGTGTACGCGGGCACTAAAAGCAGCGAGTGCTTTGCGGATCACTTTCTGGTACAGGCTGAGCAGGAGTCATCGATCTCAACCAGTCGTCGCTTTCACGCTATCAAGTTGGCCGACGAAGAGATCTACAATTTTCCGTTGGTCATCATGACCGGCGAAGGAGCCTTCACGTTGCCCGACGCCGAGAGACAGAACCTTCGGCGGTTTATTGAACGTGGCGGTTTTCTGTTGGCATCTGCCGGTTGTTCGTCAAAAGAATGGAACACCAGCTTTCGACGTGAAATGGCATTGGTCTTTGAGGGGCGCCCGCTTCAAGCGCTGAAAATGGAACACCCGGTTTTTCATACCGTTTATGACATCGAAAGCGTTCAAGTCAAACACGGCACCGTCAAACCTTTGGAGGGTATCAGTTTTGAAGGTCGGCTGGGCGTGTTGTATTCACAGGATGGCCTGAACGATACCAGCCACACAACGGGTTGCTGCTGTTGTGGTGGTAACGAAATTTCGAATTCAATTCAGATCAACGTCAATATTCTCGCCTACTCGTTAACTCATTAGGACTTGCGGATCAACAAGTTAGCCAAACTTTAGTCATGCGTTCGATGTCATGCATTCGATTTTACGACTCAATTTGAAAGCCTGTCACCGTGCGGCAGCCTGCCAGGCGTCGGTGATGATCGCGTGCACCGCGGTGATGGTGGGCGGTTGTCGAAAGTCGGATGTCGAGGACACCAAGACGACAGAAAAGGTCTCGCCAGTGACGTTTCTGGTATCGTGTGACACAAACGGTTGGATCGTGCCATGTGGGTGTTCGACCAAGCAAAGTGGTGGCCTGCTGCGGCGTGGGACATTGGTGGATCGCCTGAAATCGCAAAATGACGTGGTCGTGCTGGATGTGGGAGGAGCGGCGGCGGGAGTTTCCGATTATCACCGCACGAAGTTCGAATCGATCCTCGATGGCGAATTGATGATGGGGCTTGCTGCTCATAACATCGGTGCGGCCGAAGCGAAGTTCGGTGCCGATTCGCTAAGGAAGATTCAAGCGGATCGAAAGGTTCCGCTGGTTTCCGCCAACGTGTTCGACAATCAAGGGAAAGCGATTGCTGAGTCGTATCGGTTGGTCGAATCAGGCGGTCAAACGTTTGTGGTGACAGGTGTTCTTGATCCTCAATTCCAAGTTGAGGGATTGCAGGTTCGCGAGCCCGACCAGTCTCTGTTGGAATTGCTCGGCCAATTGCCGAAAGCGGATGGAATTATCGTACTGGCCTATCTGCCGCGCGATCCCTTGT
Organism: uncultured Pirellulaceae bacterium; assembly: GCA_964563475.1. GTDB lineage: Bacteria > Planctomycetota > Planctomycetia > Pirellulales > Pirellulaceae > Mariniblastus. The sequence goes on along the minus strand of CAZLYM010000031.1, from coordinate 8,312 downwards.
TGGCCTTGGCGGAAAAGATGCCCGAAGTCGACGCTTTTTTTGGTGGCCCGACTGGGCAGACGATCGCTTTTACTCGAGTTGGCGCGTCGCAGGTGATGTCGGCCACAAACAAGGGAAAGTTTGTCGCACAGCTAACGCTGGATGTTGCCAGCGAAGATCGTTGGGCTGGCAAGATTGTGGAAGTCGACGATTCGCTGGCGGACGATCTGACTCAGACGGAGAATCTCGCTGCTTTTCATCGTAAGCTGGCTGAACACGATTTCCAGTCGACCAATACTGGGCTCTCTGCACAGACGTTGATCCGATTTGATTCGAAGAATGCTTTCGTTGGGAATAGCGCCTGTCAAAAATGTCACGTTGCCGACTGTGAACACTTTACAACGACAAAGCATGCGATTGCTTGGCCAACCTTGCAACAGAAGGGATCGCATGTTGATCCGTACTGTCAACAGTGTCACACAATCGGCTACGGTCAGCCGGGAGGATTTGTTTCGGTGGCGCGTAGCGCGGACCGAATCAATGTGGGGTGCGAAAGTTGTCACGGGCCGGGTGAACAGCATTCGCTGGATCCGAAAGTTCGAACGCTGTTTGCGGCCAAAGATCAGTGTTTGCAATGTCATGATCGCGAAAACAGTCCCGCGTTCGAGTATGCCACTTATTGGAGTAAAATCGTACACGGTGCCAACGTGACGATGGAGGTCGAACCGAAAATTCCATGATGCGCCTTATTTCCAGTTTCGTTTTTCTGCTGCTGTTTACTTCGGCATCGGCGTCATTTGTCGCTGCGGACGATCCCGTTTGGAGTGACTCTTTGGAGCAGTCGCTTAAAGCTGCGGCGGTTGATGGCCGACCTGTTCTTGTCAAGTTCGAGGCGGACTGGTGTGGTCCTTGCCAGTTGCTTTCGAAAGAGTTTCTCAAGCCGGAATTCAAAAAGATTCATTCGAAGTGTTTGCTTACTCGCGTCGATGTTGACCAGCACGCGGAATTGGCTAGGCAGTACGGAGTTGAAAATATTCCAACCGTACTTCTGCTCGATTCGAACGGACAGGTCGTTGCGGAGCGAGTCGGTGCGGGGAAACTTGATGAGTGGGTGGAGTGGTTCGAGCAGGCGGTCGAAGACACGGAGCTTGAAATTCCCGATGTACTGGCTTCTGCCGGTCCTCCGACTCGGACTGAAGTGAAGGAGTTGGTAGGTTTTCTGGCGAATCGGGACGCGGCAAGACGACAAATCGCGATGGAGCGATTGATGTCTTTTCCTTCTCGATCGCGCGGGCCGCTAATTGATTCGCTGGAAGCGTCCGGTAGCTTGGCTCAGAAATTGTCGGCGTTGCAGATTCTCGATCGCTGGAAGGCGCCCGTCGATGGATTGGATCCGTGGGTCGAAGTATCGTTTTCGAAGGACCGGCTCAAACGACTTCGGGCGTGGGAGGAGATTCCGATCGATGAGGCGGCATCGCCTGCAATAGAGTTTACGGAAGATGATTTGCAAACCGCGAAGGATGAAATCGATCGACTGATGAAGACCCGGAACGTTTCGGCCAGTCTGTCTCGGTTGACTCAGTTTGGATCGCACTTATTGCCTTATGTTTATCGACGGCTGGAGGCGGCAGAGACGGATGACCAAACATCGCGTTTGACTGCGTTGCGGTACTGGTTGACGGCCAGCAATGAACTGCGACTTGGATGGTCTGCCGGTTTGATGGAGTTGGCGGCGACCGATGCTGGTAGCCGCCGCACGGCAGCGAATGTGTTGATCGAGCGTGCAACTATCAACGACCAAGATTTGCTGCTGGAGTTGTTTGCTGACTCCGATCCGCTGGTCCGTGAACTAAGCTTGCGCGGGTTGCAGAAGGTTGGAGCAAAGAAAACGGACGAAGCGCTGGCAAATTTACTGAAAGATCCGGACAAGAATGTTCGAGCCGCCGTGTTGAAGCAATTTGCATCTGCCGAAGCGAATCATATGGCTCCTCAAGTGGCCGAATTTCTTAAAACGGAAACCGATGGAGATCTGATTGTTCACGCACTGCGTTTCATGCGTGAGACCGGTGGAAAACTTGCCGTGGAGGCAGTGTTGCCGTTCAAGGAAAATGAAAGTTGGCAGGTGCGAGCGGAAGTAGCGGAAGCACTTGGTAAAATCGATGTGGACGATTTACCAAGTGCCGTGCTGAAAGAGCGAAATCTCGCAGTGGTTGGGTTGTTGGATGACGAGGATGGCTTTGTCGTCAGTCGAGCACTGACGGCGCTGCCGGACAAGCCCAGTCAGCGCATGGTCGACGACCTGACCGAGACCGCGTTTGAGCGCCCGACCGTCGCCAAGGGAATCGCGGAATGGATGGCCGAACGCGGGCGATACAATTCTGACAACCGCGGTAAGGTTGTGTCTTCGTTAGAGAAGTTTCTTGACCATGAAAAAGCGGAAGTTCGCACAGTTGGAGTGACCGCGCTTTCGAAAGTCGATTCTAAGAGGTTGCTGGATGCTCAATTGGCCAAGCTGTTGGATGACGACGACTCGTTCGTCCGAGCGGCAACGCTTGATGCATTTTTGGTAAAGCTTGAATCGATTCATGATTCGGCTGCATACGAATCTGTGGGAAAAGGTGGTCCCCATAGTGCGCGGGGGGACCTTGTGAGAGGCGTTTACGTGCCAACAGCGCCACGCAGCAGTTCGTTCTTCGGTGGTCTTTTGAACGTGTTCGGTTCGTCACGTTCTCGTGGGGTTAATCGTCCGGTTAAGCCGCCGGAGCTGATTGAAGACCCCTTTGGGGGCGACAGTACGGGCGAAGCAGAGGAAGCCCTGCCTGCAATAGAGGTCCTGCCGTCAACAGAGATCCCGCCTACAACAGACGCAGATCCGGAATCGGATGTGGATCAGGCTGTGGATCAAGATGTCGAAACGGGGCAAGGTGATGAGCCAGAATTAGAAGTACCGACTGATTCCGAAAGCGAAGAACAGGAAGCCAAGCCGACAGAAGAGCTGCCTGTGTTGCCTGAGCTTGCAAAAGAGGAGTGGTTGAAGCGATGGGCCGCGGGCGAGGTGGACACACAGCTTGCCGATTCGATTTCAAAATTGAAATCGCTGGCAGTGGCGCCGGCAGTGAATGAGCGTGCGGCCGCGTTGGCGTGTCAGGTTGCTTTAGGCGATCACGATTCGTCGCTTAATGAGCTACGGTCATTGGCTGCTGAGGAGCCCGAGTTCGCCCGGTACGTCCATTTGATTCTCCCTTGGTTGCCGTTTGAAAAACGGACGTTGGTTTTTGAAGAAATGGTTGTTTCTGAAAAGTCGGAGTCAGCATTACGTTCACTGCTGACCGGTTACTGCAAGGTTCGAAATCCGGCAGGTGTCAAGACGCTGTGGTCGGTCGCCGATCTCCCGGGGAACGACGTGAGTTTTTGGCGGCGATCGTTTCTGCGGCTTAATTTTGGTGATAGTTTGTCGTATTACAACGACGTCAAGGACGCCGACATCAGCCCTGCCCTGCTGCAGCATGTAACGGCAGATATCGAATCGCGCTACGATGAAATGTCAGCGCGGCAACGGTCTCTGGCTTTGCTGACGTTGCACCAATTGGATGGTGCCAAAGCGAGAGAGTTGGCTCAAACTTTGCTCGATTCGCCTGCTGCTGATAAAGATTCAATGTCAGCAGAAGAAATCGAGAGCTCCCTAGCCGCTCGCGATCTTGCCTTTCGCATCGCGCTGATGCCAGATAAACCCGTTCGACGAAGCTACAGCTCAGCACCGACCGAGCCCGTGGACGGGACGGTGGCGGTGAAGTATCTCGAATCTGAAGACGAGCAGCAAGTGAAGTCCGTGATACGATTCTTGACCTTCGGCAGTGAATCGCTGATGGAAAGCGAAGAGTTCCCCGACTATTCGTTGCGGACCTATGGGAGCACGACGTACTACAGTTCCAGTCAAGACCAGCCTAAGGTGCGTATTACCAAGCCTCCGATTGGGCTGTCGGCCAAAATGTTGAAGGGGGCGCTTGACCATAGCGATCTGGAAGTCAAGGCTTACGCAGCGTACCTAGCAAGCTTGCTTGAGCAAGACGTGAACCTCGATTCATTGATTGACTTTTTTGACGCGAATTCCGACCAAGAGGAAATTGCCAAGTTGGTTTATCGGGCGATTGCGTCACAAAATGCCGGCGATCTGGTGGATGTGGTCGAAGGGATCTACGACGATTTTGACGGAGCCAGCGACACTTCACTGGCAGCCGATATTTATTGGACGATTCGCGTGATGGATGGTAAACAGGCGTTGAGATTGCGTAAACGAATTCGCAAAGAAGTTGGAATGAGTGAGTTACAAAGTTACTAAGCAAACCCTTGGGATAGGCAGATGAGAAACGAGTTGAATGCGTCGACGTTGATTGGATGTGTGGTTGGCTGGCTTTTGCTGGCTAGTGTGGCAAACGCTCAAACATTGGGCGAAGGAATTTCGGTGACGGGGTCCGCAGAGTCGGTTGCTCCGGCTGACTTCATGCGATTGGGGATGACCATCGAAGCTCAAGGGGCGACTTTCGAGGATGCCATTGAACTGTTGGCCAAGAAGCGGAAAAAAGCCACGATCAAGTTGGAAAAACTTTTGGCAGTCGAGGACTCGATCGAGTTTGGTGACGTCACCGCGGGGCAAGCGGGGGGAAGTCCTGCTAGGATGCAGCAGGTGCGGCAGATGATGGGGAATGATCCTCGGATGGCCAAAATGATGGAAGCCAAGCCGCCGGTCAAACTGACTCTTTCCGTTACCGCAGACTGGAAACTGGATACGGAGGCGGACCCGGATGATCAGCTGGTCGAGACGGACAAGTTGAAGCAAAAGATTTCCGATGCCGATGTGGGCGGAGTGAAAGACGAGAATGAACTTTCAGAGGAGCAGCAGGAGTTGGCAGAAGAGATGGCGGCCATGGTGCAACAGTATACCGGCAGTCAGGGCCCCAAAGCCGGCGCACCTGAGTTTCGCTATGTGCGGCAGGTTCCTGCAGCCAAATACGATCAGTTGGTTGGTGAGGCGTTCGCAGATGCGAAGGGCAAAGCGGAGCGGTTAGCGTCGGCGACCGGTTTCGAATTAGGTACCCCTCGATCGATCGTCGATTCGTCCGCGCAAATGTCTCAGGCGTTGCAGTATCAAATGTCGTACGGATACGGCGGCCGTTCAGAGGCCGTAAAGACGAAAACGTTGGAAGACGGCGGAAAGGAAGTCTTTGGTACTTCGCCAAACAAGATAACCGTAACGGCCCGCGTCGCAGTCGTTTATGCGATTAAGGAGTAGTTGGACAGCGCCGATTTCTCCAGCCATTGGGCACTAGTCCCGGTTTGTGTGATGGAACCTTCTCCCGAGGGGAGTGCAGCTTGTAGCCGGTGATAAGCGAAGCGCCATCACCGGTGCTCAAGCGATTGAAACGCATCCTGAAAGGATGCCAGCAGCGGTTTTTGTGGCATCCTTTCAGGATGCGAACATTTGTTACTGTTTATCGGTGGTGTTCGCTGCGCTCGACCACCGGCTACATACTGGTATCCCTTCGGGATGAAGTTGCTCGGTGGCAGCCGCGTCCAAAACGTTTATCCGGTCAGTGGTCAGATACCGCTGGCGATGTTTTACCGGAGTGGCTTCAGGCCGGTTGATTTTGGCTTGCGAGTCACTTTGGCGTCTTTGTTGTCAATGATCAGTCGCTCGGTCATTCGACCTAAGTACTCCAGCAAACTGTCAGGACCTTCAAAGCCTTGGACTTTTTCGTCCCATTCGATTTCCTTGCGAATGGGGTAGCCACGATCGATGTCAAAAACCAGATAGCCTCGCGTCATCTGTTGCATAATCTGTGAGCGAATTTTTGGGCTTTCGACTGGCGTTAATACTTCGGTCTTGAATGAGATGTAGGCGTTATTTGATTTGACCTTAATCAGTTCATAGATGACTCGTGACTTCAGCTGGCGAGGATTTCCGTCGCGGTCTTTGGCTCGCAGCATACTGGGGACACTCCATTTGTATCCCACCGTGATAGGCGCGGTGGGCAACGGAATGGCGATACTTCCCACACCAAAATTTGCTTGCTGGGGAGTATCACTTTTTCGGTCAACGATCTTCCCTGAGGAGTTAAGCGATACGGTCGTGATCGTGCTGCCAACTTTTGACGCGATGGACTCGTACTCGATCGGTGCTTCTTTGTCTTTCTTGCTGTTGTACGCCACGGGATCTTGGTCGCCAATCTTCTGCCACATGTCGACCGATTCAATCTTGTGATCAAAGGTCATTTGGTTCAGTGAGTCGACACTGGTGACCTCCCAAAGTTTCACCGACTGACTGCGAGACGATGTCTCTTCGGATTCGCCGACCATCCGAGTCCGAGTGGACGCAATGTGCTCGACCGACCAGCGAATTTTGTCGCCCTTTTTCAACCGATATTCAAGCTGATACTTTTGCTGTCGGTTGACTTTTTCGGTCGCTCGCTCAACGCTGTCGGTGATCGCCCGCGATGCACGCGAACTGGTGGATTTCGAGGTGGTCGATCCGGATTGAGTCTGGGCTGTCACGTTGCCGTTGAGGAGAATTCCAGCGGTCACGCCAAAACAGACGAAAAGGGTTAGAACATGTCGCATCGATTGCCTCCGTGCAAATATTACTTTGGAGACATTTTATGTCGAATGCCGTCTGCCGGACAACGTCGATTTGAAACGCTAATTACCGCCTCGTTCTTTGTCACCACTCGATTTCCGGGGCGGTGCTCAAGGCAATCTCGCAAGCGGTGGTGGCTGCCAACGCGAAAATGTAGAGCTGACAAAGGACTCGTTCGCCAGCGGAGGCCCGTTTGGCTATGATACTCCGTCCGATTCCCAATTTGGTGAACACCATGCAAATTCAATGGTTTCCGGGCCATATGAACAAGGCCCGCAATGAAGTTAAGGCCGCGTTGCCTAAAGTTGACGTGCTGATCGAGGTTCTCGATGCGCGGATTCCTTACAGCAGCGAGAATCCAATGCTGCGCGAACTTCGGGGTAACAAGCCGACGCTCAAGGTGCTGGCAAAGAGTGATCTGGCGGACCCGCAGTTGACCAAAGAGTGGTTGGCGTGGCACGAACGGAAAGATGGCGTCAAAGCCCGAGCCATCACCACCGACAACATTCCGTTGATTCGCTCGATCCCGTCGCTCTGCACTCGGATGCTGCCTCATAAGCAGGACGAGGGAAAACGGATTATGGCAATGATTGTCGGAATCCCTAACGTCGGGAAATCCACACTGATCAATGCGTTGGCCGGTCGTACGATCGCGAAGACGGGAAACGAGCCTGCGGTGACCAAGGGCCAGCAGCGGATCAATATCGCCAACGGTTTTTCGTTGCTCGATACGCCAGGCATGTTGTGGCCCAAGGTCGAAAATCCGGCTAGCGGGTTTCGACTGGCGGCGGTGGGCTCGATCAAGGAAACGGCCATGGAGTACGAAGATGTGGCCGCGTTCATCGTTAAATATTTGTTGAAACACTATGCCGATCGTTTACAGAATCGCTATCAGCTTGATCCAATGCCCACCGACATGCTGGAAACGCTTGACACGATCGCGAAGAAGCGAGGCTGTCTTGGGCGCAGCGGTGTCGTCGACTACGAACGAGTCTGCAAAATTGTGATTACGGAATTGCGGTCGGGCATGCTGGGCCCGCTGACTCTGGAAACACCGAGCTTGATCGAAACAGAAGTCGCCGAATTGGAAATCGAACTGGCCGCGAAAGATCGATCGAAGAAGGAAAAGAAAGAGAAACGCAAAGCGGCATTCAAAGCGAAGAATCGAGCGAAAATTCAATCGCGCCGCCGAAGTTAATCGGCGAAGTTAAATTTGGAGGAACTCAAATGGAAATTGACAGTGCTGCCTACGAGAAAATTGCAGCGGAAATTCATAGCGACCATAGCCCCGTTGGAATCGATGCCAAGAAGACGCACATTCTGATTCTGCACCAGTTGCAGCAACTCCAGCAGCAGTTGGACCGAATCGAAAAACGGCTGGACGGGTCGAATGAGTGACGAAGATGTTTCACCGGATGATTCAAGCGACCATCAACCGCGCGAACAGCCCAACAATCCGCTGCACGGCGTCAAGTTGGTCGATATTCTTGAACACTTGGTCGAGAAATATGGCTGGGAAGAGATGGGATCGCGAATCAATATTAACTGCTTCAACAGTGATCCATCCATCAAGTCCAGTTTGAAATTCTTGCGCAAGACAGAGTGGGCGCGTGCAAAGGTCGAGCGGTTGTACTTGCGATCGATCAAGCAGTCGCGGCGGCGGTGACAAACGGCGCTGGTGCGGTGACAAACGGCGCTGGTG
>CAZLYM010000030.1:15829-25654 GCA_964563475.1 uncultured Pirellulaceae bacterium | reverse complement strand
CCGCCGGATTTGTCGCCATCTTCCGTTTTCTTTCTTACATCGACATCCGAATCCGTCAGGAAGGCTGGGCTCTCGAGCTGAAAATGAAAGCCGAAGGACAGAAGTTAGCGCTGAACTGAAGCTTATGGGGTGACTGCCAGCCGGTTCTTATTCGGAAGATCCATCTCGAAATCGCCATGCACCGCGTTCTTGGCTCCAACGGCGGATGACGCAACAGGGCGAAGAGTTTTTCTAGAGCGCCAAGTCTGGTTAACTACCGCGGGGATAGCCGTCTAGCAGGCCATCAGGCACGACCGGCGTCGGCGAGCCAAAAATCCGAGCCCTGCCGCAATCGCGATGAGTGCCGATCCCGGCTCAGGAACCACTCTGACGTTGTCTATAAAAGTGCTGCGAGCCGAGAGGGCGGTCCCTTGGGGACCCCCGAGACCAGTGAAAGTTAGGGTGTAGCGGCCGGCAGTCGCGCTGAACGGAACCGAATGGGAAGTAGGAAGGCCATCGAAGAGGGACTCGGAAAAATCGGCATTGAAAAGGGAGGCGCCTCCTGCCTCACTCAAATCCACGTTGTAACGGCTCGGAGTCTCCGCCACTTGGTCTACCGCGAAGCCTGTCCGCGCGAAGCCTAGATTCGCGAAGGAGTCCCAGCGGAGGGAATAGCTGCCAGTGTTGCCAATGGAGAAGATCTGGCTAATGACTGCGTCCCCGTCAAGCGTGTTCGGTCTGAGCCAAGCCGCCGCATTGCCATCGGTAGTTTGGCCAACCACAATACTGGCATCCCGCCCAAAGTCCCAAGAACTGGCAGTACCGAGGTTCTCAGTGACAATTTCACCGAGTTCGGTAAAGGGCGTAATGAGACCGAACCCACCTCCAGTGTTCCCGATCAAGTTCTCGAAGCTTCCATTAGAAATCTGGGCCGAGGCGAGCGGAACGCTGACAAACAAGAGCGTGATGAGGGTAAGTGACAAACAGATCTTCATGGGAACGCACTTCATTGGATTGCTAGTTGGATTTACCGGTATAACCACCGAGTCGGATAACTGGGCCTATCTCTCAAGGCCTTGCAAAACATCGAATGTCACGCGAAGAGACAAAGAACGGGTGAAATAAACCGCAAACCAACGAAAAAACGGTTTTCAGTCCGTTTCTGCTACCACAGAAACGCATACGCAAAGACAACCTCCCCGTGCCTAAGTGATCCGGCTTGATCGCCACAGGTTTCAACACTTGCGATCGCATGACTCCCCACGCCGTTCGCCAAGTTTTCCGGAAGGCTGCTGAGCCTGGAGACCACCCAAGACCACGAAAAACAGCGTGGCATCACGCGACATGACGCCGGCGTCGTCTGAAGTTTTAACGTCCCAGTCAACACCAGCAAACAACCCGTCCAAGTACGCAAGCCGGGAATTGGATGCATCGGGCTCAAATCGTTCACTCTGTTCTGGCAACAATACAAACTGCGGTGAAACACAAGCCAGCCATGTGCCTATTGCTGAATAGCTTGCTGAGTTTGCCGTCAACACATCAGCCTGAGCCACAGTTTCAAAGCCCCCTGCGTTGCGGTATTGGTTGTCAGTAGTAACAAATGAATGAGCAGCGTCGAGATCGAATCCAGCTACACTCGTTTTGAGTTCCTTGGTTTCGGTGACGGCGGACACTTGCCGGTCTGGCACTGTCGTTGTTCGTTGCTTGGGTTCCGCTGCAGTTGGAGTTGGCGATGTTGACTGAGTTGCCGCATTGGGAATTGCTTGAGACGAGCGAACTGTCTTGGCGGGCAGCAGACCGAACAATTGATGCGGTGCGAGCAATCCCGTTCGAGCAACTCCAACTCCAGTTTCCGAAGCTTGGGCATGGTCGAATGGCAAAAAATACTGCCGACTGGTCGGCTCCAGTCTGATTTCATCTGCCGGCAACGTTGCCGCGACTCCTGTCGCAACCGTGATCGAAAACGGCGCCAAGTCAGCGGGTCCGGTTGTTGGCAAAGGCTCTGAAAAGGGCCCCGTCGGCGAAATCCCGCCTAGGCTTGAATCGAACGTTGCCACAGGTGATATTCCGGGCGCAAGTTGCTCGAAGTTGTCCGTCGTTCGCGTCAGGGGAACAAAATCAAAATTGGGCGGAGCCATTTCAGGGGAAGGGGCCTGAACCGAGGTTAAGCCAGAGTCACCATCGAAATCGATTCGGCCAAGGCCGTTTGAACGGCCAACGACACAAGACCCATCGTCCCCAATCGAAAATGAAACAGTCCCTAAGTCGCCATCACTTGCAGCGTGTTGACATGTCGTTTGGTGATTCTGCGCCACCCCAAATTGACCAGAAACGCTTTGTTGGATTGCAAAAGCACTAAAGATGTTGGTAAAACTGCTATCCATCCCATCTGAGGCGGCGGCTGTCCCCAACGGTGTCAACAAATCTCCTGCCAACAGCTGTCGTGCCTCAAGCCTTTCGAACGTCAAGTGTTTCCTGACGCCGTTGCCGCTCGATCGCCGTCTCGTCCGTCGGTTCTTTTTCATCATTGCGTTCCTCCACTGGACGAAACGAAGATCGACGATGCCTGTTGATGAGACTTCAACAGGTTCTGGTATCGAACGTTTTCAGTCGATATTTCCGCCGCCTGCGACTGATAATCAATCGCTCGTTTGATTAGTCGGGATGCTTCTTCATTTTGACCGGAGCGACGGGCAACCAAACTTTGATTGTGAAAAACACCGCCAAGGCGACTAAGCGTTTCCGGCTGATTAGGCAGACGCTGTACCACTTGCGTTAACATCCGTTGAGCCGCCGCAAACGACTGCTGCCCCTGATCGGCAGCACGGCCGCGGTATTGAATTTCCCCCAGCGTGTTGTAAACAGTCGCCAAACGCTCGGCGGCCAACGTCTCAGCCGGTGCCGTTTTGAGCCGTGACTCCCAATATTCAATCGCACGCCATATCAGCGGTGCAGCTTCGGCGAATCGCTTCTGTTGACACAAAATCACCGCCAAGTTGTTTCGCATGTCGGCCGCATGAGCCGTATTTTCCGAAGCTAGATCATCGCTGCCTGCGACGGCGTCGTCATGCGAAAGTTTTTCCAATTCGACGGTCGCCGCTTCGAGTGAATCAATCGAAGCGCGAAGCGTGGCGATGGCTCGCTCTGGATCCCCTTCTTGCAAGACGGACACGTAGCTGCCGTTGATTTTAAAATAAGCACTCTGGAGTTTAGGTTTGCTCAAATGACGTTGACCGTCGCTTTCCAACCGATCGAGAGCCTGCTCAAACTCCTTGGCCGCCGCCTTCAGGTCTCCCTGAGCCCAGCACAGCAAACCAAGGTTGGCTTGTGTTTGAGCCGCTGCGACCAGCACATCGTCTCGCGTCTGCAAGCTCGAATCCAACTGAGCGAATCGCGTCAACGCAGTTTTGAATGCGCCAGCTGCCAGTTTTAGGTCGCCCTGCCGCTTGTGCAACAACCCAATCCGATCGAAGCAGATGGCACGCTCCACCTGAGCCTCCACATTGTTTTCGATCTCCGCCAAACGTTCGCTGGCCGTTTGGTACAGCCCAAACGCTTTTTCGTCGTCGCCCGCCCGTTCGTATAAACCCGCCAAATGGGTGTAAGCTTGAGCCTGTTCAAATTCCAAGTCAGGGGAACGTTCAGCAAACGTCAAGAAATCGTCATAGTAGCCAATCGCCTCACGCAGCAACTTTCCACGCACGTCGGCGGTACCTGGGATCTGCGCCAACTGATCGGTGAGCAAAGTACCAAAGCGATTCACCGAATCATGAGCCTGTTGCAAATACATGCGTGCGTCTTCAGCAGCAGCGTGTTCTCGTTGGCGTTGCTGGTAGAAAACAGTCGCAACACCCATCGCAATGATCACAACCATCAACAACGCAGCCGCCGCGCCAATCGCCAGCCAACGATACCGAGCAATGAACTTGGCGCAGCGGTCAAGCACAGTTTTTCGCTTGGCTTGAATCGGCTTACCTTCGAAGCATCTCAGCAAGTCATCCGCAAACGCTTGGGCACTTTGGTACCGGTCGCCGGGAAGCCCTTCGGTCGCTTTGTGAATCACCGTTTCCAGATCGAGTGGTATTGACGAGTTGACCGCACGCAGCGGGATGGGGTTACTGGTTTCGATCGCGGTCAGCAACTCCATTCGACCAGGCGCTTCAAACACAGGCCGCAACGTTAATAACTCAGCCAGCGTCACGCCCAGCGAGTAAATATCGGTCCGAAAATCGACCTCGTTATTCCTTCCGGCAGCCTGTTCAGGGCTCATGTAACGCAGCGTGCCTAGCTGGTCTCCGTTTGACGTCAGGCTGGACGTTTCTCGATTGCGAGCTAAGCCAAAGTCGGCAACCCAAACTTTCGCGGTTTGGTCCAGCAACAAATTCGAAGGCTTAACGTCCCGGTGCACAATGCCGTTTTCGTGAGCGAAATGGATCGCCTCGGCCACGCGGGCTCCTATTTCAGTCACACGCAGCACGTAGTTTTTTGAATTGTGGGACGCAATCGTGCTGAGCCCTTCGATCGTTTCCGCCTTCGGGCTAACGGGATCCGGCAAGCCTTGGTGACGTGGTCGACCCAACTGAAACTGCTCGATAAACTCGGCAACCGTTTGGCCTTCGATCAACTGCATGCTGTAGTAGTGAATGCCTCGCTCACAGCCAACGGCATATACGGGGACGATATGCGGATGATGCAATGACGCAGCCGCTTGAGCTTCATTGCGAAATCGGGTGACCTGTCGTGGATCCAGCACAGCAGTGAAGGGTAAGATCTTCAATGCCACGGGGCGTTGCAGCGAAATCTGAGTCGCTCGGTAAACGACTCCCATTCCACCTCGCCCCAATTCACCCTGAATTTCAAAATCCCCCAGTCGATTCGGCGCGTTCGCACTGGTTTGACTTGGCCAACGCTTTTGCTCTTGAGCCTCGCGGCCCAACAGATACAGTCCACGCAGCGGGACACGGAACTCGCTCCCGATCTCGGGATACTCGTCTAGAATCCGTTCGGCCGTTTCGTTGTCACCCAAATCCAACGCCGCCGCGTATCGATCAAACACATCGGCCAATTCGCTGTCGGCGAACGCACCGAGGCTTTTGTCATCAATTTCGATATCAGGATGAAAGTCAGGATGGCAGTCGTCGGGCACTTCAAACGAGTCTTGATTTTTAATCATTGGCTTTTCAATTCAAAAAAGAGATTCGTCATCTTGCGACATTTCATGTTTCAATTTTTCGACCGCTCGAACCCACAGCATCCGAGTGGCTCCCGCACTGCGGCCCAGCTTGGCCGCAATTTCGGCAAACGATAGGTTTTCGAAATGTCGAAGTTTGATCACTTGCTGATACGCGTCAGGCAGTTGACTGATGGCGGCCATCAAGTGGCGCAATGATTCGTCACGGTGAACCGGAGCACTGGGCGACGAAATTGACGCCTCAAGTGACCGCTTAAGTTGGTCCGGTGCGTGACTGGCGTCACCAACTGGCAGATCGAGCGACCGTTGTTTGCGGATGTCACGCTTGGCGGTCAAGACGTGGTTTTCAATGGCAGTGGCCAAGTTATTGAACAGAATTTTCCGCAGCCAACCTGTAAACTCTTCGATCGACGCTCCTGCGAACCCTGCAAAATCGCGATGTGCTTCGAGTAACGTTTCTTGCACGACATCCGACGGACTGACTCGCATCCGGATTCGTTCGTCCGTGTGCTGACGTGACAGGCTATTCAAATAGCGAAAATACTTTCGCAGCAGTAGGCCAAGGCTATCGGCATCGCCCTCACGCGCACGCTCGAGCAGCTTCACAGAAGGCGTCGATGAGGTCGAGCTGGAATTCATGGGGCGTAAAATTGGGCAGGGTAAACGATCAACGCTTGACGTAATCAGCGCCCAAAGGCAGCCGTAGATAAACAACCGCACTCGCCATTATAGTCTGATTAACGCCGTGTTTCACGTCAGCGTAACGACCAGCAATGACGCTCGCAGCCCGACACCCACTCCGGGCAGGACCAAGCTGGAAATGTCACGCAAAAAAACAAATTTCTTGAAAATTTCCCCTGCAACAGCGACACCGTGGTCGTTTTACCACGCAAGTATCTCGCCAACCGAGCTGCCCCCGTTTCACCGCCCTGACTTTTACGCCTCAATGACAGCCGTGAGCAGAGGTCATTTCTAAACGTCAACTGAAAGCCGCACCTTAGGTTGGAGATTCAATTTATTCCTTCGGCAGACTCAACGAGCCTAGCGACCACTTTGAATTGAAGTCTTGGCAAAACCTACTTGTAAATTTTCATTTGTCGCGATTTGATCAGCGCTGGCACAAGGAAATTTCGCGACCCGCGACGATCGACGTGACTTTTGCTATACTGAGACTAGGCAAGAGCAACCACGATCATAGCGGTTTTCCGTGAAGCGAATGACTCGACATCAACGAACTCGAAACTGGCAGATCGTCTTAGCTCGCGTCGTTCAGATCTCTCTGTTGGTTGCAACGACTTGCGGACTGCAGCTGTGTCTGGGCACCGACTCTATGGCACAGGACGCCGGGTTGGAATCACTCAAGCAACAACCGTTGCCGTGGTACGATGCAGCGAGCGAGCAAATCAAACCAGTTGAATTGGAGGCTCGCGAGGAGCCTCGGTCGGCGCTCCGCGGCACGATCGCAAAAAAGCCGCCCGCCCCACCAAAAAAGAATTCCAACTGGTCCTTCCCCGAGGGTTTCGCGACATTTCTTTATTGGCTTTTCTGGATTGTACTCGGCGTTGCATTCGTCATTCTGATCGTCTGGTCTGTCAAAAACATTGACGTTCGGCAACCGATGACTCGCGAGGAAGCTGACCCCACTCGCTCCCGCGCCCAAAGCGTGGCCCAACTTCCGTTTCAAATTGAAACTGAGAACGATGATTTTCGGTCTCTTGCCGCAAAAGCATTTCACGCGAACGACTACCGGCAGGCGATCGTTTGGCTATTCAGCCACGTACTGGTTTCACTCGATCAGGAAAACTTGATTCGATTAAAGAAAGGCAAAACTAACCGTCAATACCTGCAAGAACTGGCTGGTGACCGACGACTGTCCGATTATTACTCGGACGTGATGCTCCCCTTTGAAGCCACTTTCTTTGGCGATAAAGAATTGAACCGTGAGCAGTTTTCACGTTGCTGGGACGGCCTAAATTTTTTTGAGCAGCAGGTCAAAGCCGCGGGGGAAGCACCATGACCAAACTTCGATCCGTTCGGCTTACCTTTTTCTGCATAGCGGTCCTGAACGTGGCCACGCTCACTGGCTGCCTTGGAGAACGAAAGAGCACCGTTTACACCGAGTACGGCAAGATTCGCGGCAAGTCGGCTGGAACCAGCGTCAATGGCGTGTCTGTGTTGGCCGATATCCTTCGCGACCAAGGGCACTCGGTGGCTCGCTATGGCCGGCTATCACCGAGGATCGAGCGATATGACACCTTGATCTGGTTTCCTGAAAACAAAAACTGCCCGTCAGACGAAGCGGTCGAATACCTCGAACAATGGCTCAATAACGGATACCGGCGAACGCTGATTTACGTGGGGTACGATTTCGCAGGCGAGATCGATTTCTACCGCCAGACTGTCGCTCAGGCCAAAGGCGAGCAAAAGGAACGCGTCATGCGGGCCCTTGCAGAGGCGCAAATGCAAGACGATCGCAAACGATACCACGACAATTCGGACAATTGGCGAATCGCATTCGCTGGAGGCAGGCCTAACGACACAAGCTGTCGCTGGTTCGACCTAGAAGTTGAGCAGAGAGAATTGTGCAACGATCTGGACGGCCCGTTGACGGAAAATCTCTCAACAAAATCCATGTCCTCACTGCAAACTCAGGCGTGGCTGGTTCCTCGCGAATCCTATCTGGATTCCCATCCGGGGCGAAAACTGGAAACCCTGCTGGACGCAGACGATCGACCATTTGCGTTTCGATACTACGAAGAACCACCCGATCCCGACCTGTACTGGGCGTCAGAAAATCGTTTGGTCTTCGTGACCAACGCAGGTTTCCTGACAAACTACGCCCTCATCGAAACGGAGAATCGGCAACTGGCTAACAATTTGATCGAGCAAATCGAACCGTACTCTGATGTCCTGTTTTTAGAAAGCGGCACCGATGGAATCGAAATTTCTGAATCGGACTATGATGCTCACAACACATGGGCGTGGATCACCAAGAAGCCGCTATGCTATATGGTGCCCCATGTTCTGGCGTGGGGCGTGCTGTTCTGTTTCACATTTTACCCTATCTTTGGACGCCCCAAGCAAACCGTCAACACTCGAAATCGCTCCTTCGGAGACCATATCGGCGCCCTTGCACGGTTGTCGAGTCGGCATCTGACCCTGAGCACCGCCCGATTAAAAGTCCGTAAGTATTTAAATACAGACGATGGCACTTCAACAAAACAATCCAACGTATCGAAATCCTCCGAGGACCGTGTATCGCGATGAGCAACTCTGATTCCAATGTTGACGGCAATAATAGTGACGTGAACGATTCATTCGTCCAGTTTGCGTGTCCCGGCTGTGATGCTCAGCTGAAAGTTAAGGCATCCATGGCTGGCAACGACATCAAATGCCCCAAGTGTGAGCGGGTCTCGAAGATCATCGTCGATCAGACGGATTCCAACGCCCCCGCTCCGGCCGTTTCTCCACCGGCAGTCGCCGCCGCACCGATAGCCGCCGCGCCTACCGCCGCTGCACCGTCGCCGGTTACCGTCACGACTTCCTCTCAGTCGCCCGTTGACCCGCGACTGATTGGAGAGCAAACGGAAACTCGAGAGCTGTACGTTCGAATCTGCAATGAAGTCGCAAAGATTTTTGTCGGTCAAAATGAATTGGTGGAAGGGACGCTGGTCGCGTTATTTTCTGGCGGGCACGTGCTGATCGAAAGCGTGCCGGGCTTGGGAAAAACCTTGTTTGTGCGAACGCTGGGGAAAATCCTGGGCTGTGATTTTGGACGGATTCAGTTCACCGCCGACCTAATGCCATCCGACATCACGGGCGCTCCGATCTTCAACATGAAATCGCAAGAGTTCGAATTCCGCCCCGGCCCGGTGTTTACTCAACTGTTACTTGCCGACGAAATCAATCGCTCGCCCGCTAAAACGCACGCCGCCTTGCTGGAAATCATGCAAGAGAAACGCGTCACCGTTGATGGTAAAACTCATAATCTGAACCTGCCGTTTCTGGTTGTTGCGACCCAGAACCCGATCGAGTCCGAAGGGACTTACAGTCTTCCGGAAGCTCAACTGGATCGATTCATGTTCAAGCTGGTTGCCCAGTATCCGTCAGAGAAACAAGAGGCTGAAATTCTGACGATGCATGGCGGCCAAGTCGACTTGAGCGCGCGGCTGGATTCCGAAATTCAGTGCGTGACATCGCCTGAGGAAATCCAACGCATTACCGAAGCAAATTCCAACGTTCGAATTGATCCTTTGTTGATCGACTACATCAACAAAATCGTTCGACTCACTCGAGACTGGCCTCAGTTTTACATGGGAGCGTCGCCTCGAGCCGGTATCAGTCTGATGCAGGGCGCCAGAACGTTGGCGGCTTTCTACGGTCGCGACTTCGCGGTCCCGGACGACGTGGTTCAGATCGCCGTGCCCGTCTTGCGTCACCGAGTCATGCTAACTGCCGAAGCGGAGGTTGAAGGGCAGACGGCCGACCAGCTACTGAGTGATTTGATCCGCACCATCGAAGTCCCACGAATCAAGGAAGGGTAGGGTCGGAATGCGGAGTGCGGAATGGGGAATTCGAAAGCCTCACACCTCACACCGACAACCGAAAACCAACTTCTGTACCCTGTAAACTGTACTCTTTTAACTTCTCTACCC
>CAZLYM010000030.1:11143-15729 GCA_964563475.1 uncultured Pirellulaceae bacterium | reverse complement strand
GTACCCTGTAAACTGTACTCTTTTAACTTCTCTACCCATGCCCGACTGGTTGACTTATTTCTCCAACTTCCTGATCAGCCGCCCGGTGATACTGCTGGCGATGTTGGCACTACCGTTGTACGTCGTGGCCCGAGCCGGAAACGTTTTCCCCCATCGGCGGTTGCTGTACTTTGCCATGATTCCGTTGGCGATCTCGGTGGCAATGATTCTCCACCCAGTTATTGGCTGGTATCTGCTGGTTGCAGACCTCGTGCTGATTGCCGTTGCCTTGATCGATTTATTTTCGATCGTGCCCTCCAAACACTTTGACGCGACTCGATCCAGCATTCACATCGTTTCACTCGGCAAGCCACAAGACGTTGAGCTTGAGCTCATCAACCGATCGAAACGATCATGCATGGTCAGAATTTGCGATGATCTGCCAGAATCCTTTACCGCCGTACCCGCGTTCACGGACGCCAGAATCAACGGACCGGGGCGAGTACGTTTCGCATATCGCTGTACGCCTCAGCAACGAGGCCGCAAAGAACTGGAATACGTACACGTTCGAGTCGACAGCCGATGGAAATTGTGGCGAGCCTTCCACAAGATCCCGTGCCCTTGGACGTTCAATGTCTACCCCGACATGAAGCAGATTACCGAGTACGACCTGTTGGCTCGCACCAACCGGCTAAGCCTGCTGGGCATGAGACGATCGCGGAAAATTGGCCAGGACAATGAGTTCGAGCGACTACGAGATTACACTCAGGATGACAACTTCAAGCATATCGACTGGCGCACCACAGCGCGGCGGCGGAAACTGACTGTCCGCGACTACCAAACCAACCAAAGCCAAAGGATCATGTTTTTAGTCGACTGTGGTCGAATGATGACTGGCGTGTCAGGAAATTTGACGATGCTAGATCATTCGCTCAACGCCATGCTGATGCTCAGCTACGTCGCGCTGAAGCAAGGCGATTCGGTGGGCATGATCAGCTTCAACGATCGAATCTGCAATTACACGCCCGCTCGGGGAGGCGTTAACCAGATCAACCGATTGTTGCATGCGTCCTACGATCAACAGGCCGCATTTGTGGAGTCTCGATACGACGATGCGTTCCTCTACCTGCAGACGCACTGCCTGAAACGATCACTGGTAGTCTTGATCACCAACGTCATCGATGAAGTTAACTCGTTCCAGATTCAACAGTACCTAACGGCAATGTCCGGGCGTCACCTTCCGTTGGGCGTGCTACTGAAAGACCGTGACTTGTACCGGCACGTCGACGACATCGATCCCGAAACCGCGCACCCTGATAAAATTCATCGGGCGGCGGCAGCTACCGATGTCATCGGTTGGCGCCAGAGCGTCATTCGAGACCTACAACACGGCGGCGCGTTGACACTGGATGTTTTCCCCGAGCAATTGACCACTGGCCTCGTCAATCAATATCTGGACATCAAAGCACGACACCTACTGTAGTCTCAGACAACTGTAAGAATTCGAGCGGCTCGATCACAACGAGCTTGATCGGCAGTCAGAGCTTGACGCGCTTCTTGCAATCGAGCGACAGCCTGCTCGGTCACACACCACGCGGCATCCTCCGGAGGCAACTCCGGCACCAATTTTTCTGCAATCAACGAGACCATTTGCTCGATGCCCTCGTTCTGACTGGCACTCGTGGCCAAGCCGGGTGGACGCTTCCCATCGTTTCCGCCATCCGACTGTGAGCAGTCGCTTTTGTTATGAACCACGATGTCACAATCGAGGCTCTCAAGCAGCCCCTGATCCGCTTCGCTCCATGGCCTCGAACTATCAAACACACCGATCACCAGTCGAGCCGACTCGATGGTTTGCCGAGCGTTCTCGATTCCGATTCCTTCGACGGTCCCCTGAGCAATTCTCAACCCCGCAGTATCAGAAAGCTCGATCGGCCATCCCTCGACAGCCGTTCGCTGCGTCACGACATCCCGCGTCGTTCCGGCAGATTCGTGAACAATGGCTCGCTGAAACCCGACCACTGCGTTGATCAAACTACTCTTTCCCACGTTCGGCTGACCACACAACACAACTGACGGCACTTGAGTCAGCGCGACACCAAAGTCAGACCACTGCAAAATCTGATCGATCAAACCGACGGCTGCTACCGAATCACCCCGGCCCAGCGTTTCCTGAAGCTGTTCAATCGCAGCAGGGAGCAACGTTAACTGTCGCAACATCAACGACGCTGTCCGTTCGGTCGTGGCGTTAGGCAGAGCCTGCCAGACTTCGGCCCGCCATAAATCGCTGCCAGCCGCTTCATCGATTTTCCCCGGTGCCGCCTCGACCGCCCCCTGTTCGATCAACGCCGCCACAACCGACTCGACCGCAGCAGTTCCACCATGGCAATGAACTTCAAAACCTTGGTCCGGCAGCAGGCAGACGACCACATCTTCACCCGTCGGCGTCCAAGTTCCATACACCAGCTTTCGAAGCAGATGGTCGCCGAACGGTCGACCATTGAAGGGCTGAAAAACCTGCTCGATTGCCTTGGCCGCGCCCGGCCCATGAATCCTGACCACCGCAATTGCGCCGCGCCCCGCCGCCGTCAGACGAGAGCATACCATTTGCGTCGTTTTGTTCTTTAAATCATTCACCATGATGTTGCCAACGATTCGTTCGGGCGAGAGTCAGCATTAAGTCGAACTTTTCATCGCCGCCGCGATTCCATGTAGCACCAGATGGTCCGTGTAATGCCACTCACTAGGCAGCAACTGGCGCACAGGCTCAAGGCCACCGCCGGTGGCAAAGATGATTGGCTCAACGTCCAACGTTTTCGCGATACGATCAACGATGCCTCGAATCGAGCACGCCTGCGCCGAGAGAACGCCTGTCAAAATCGCAGACTCAGTCGAATTTCCAATCGCAAGCTCCAGATTCACGTCTTTCCATTGCTCAAACACATCGGGCAGGTCGCCGGTCGACCGATGCAATGATCGGAAGCTGGTTTCCGCCCCCGGAAAGATGACGCCACCGCGAAACACTCCGCTCTCATCAACTAGGTCGATGGTTACGGCCGTGCCTGAATCAACCACGATCAGCGGCCTTCGCGCGTCCGGCTGCTGGCCCGTCATTTTGACCGCAGCACTCGCCGCCAGCAATCGATCGATCCCCAAACTCTGCCGAGATTGAACATCGGAATCCAAATCGACGTCATCCGCCGTTAAAGCATGACATTCAACGTCGGGCAGTATCCCCCGCAACTGTTCCAAAAACGCTTTCAGAATCGCATCGTTCACGCTGGAAACAAAACAGTGCGACACCGGCGTATCGGCCGAATCATCAAGAAACCGCGCTAGTGCATTGTCCGACAGCTTCGAGTCCAACCGGCCGACCGCGTTCGTTTTGAACTGCCCCGATTCCCGGTCAACGATCACCAACTTGATCGAGCTGTTTCCAATATCGGCAAGAATGGCTTGCATGACGCTCACGCATTGGCTGAGTGAAAAACTGAATGCCGAGTAATCCGGCTTATGGAAGTTGACCGAATCAACAAGCCGCTGACAATCCCCTGTGTTTAGTTAAACTTTTTCCGCGAGTGCGGCACTGATCTGGTTGATCAACTGAGGCAACCCGTCTCCCGTCACGGCCGAGATACTCAACACCGGTTTCCCGGCAGCTTCGCTGAGCTTTTGAGCCACCTCCTGCGAGTCGGGCAACTCCGACTTGGTGCAAACCAGAATTTCAGGCCGCTCAACCAAGCTCGCTTTGTACTCTTTCAATTCTGACCGGATAGCTAGGTAATTTGAAACCGGATCCGTCTGATCCATCGGCATCGGTTCGACCAAGTGAACCAGAATTCCGGCTCGTTCGATGTGCTTGAGAAAATCATGCCCCAGACCGACTCCTTTGGCGGCACCTTCAATCAAGCCGGGGATGTCCGCCATGACAAACGATCGATCCATGTCAATTTGGACCATGCCCAGATTGGGAAACCGTGTCGTAAACGGATAATTGGCGATCTCCGGGCGTGCGGCCGAAAGCCGACTCAGTAATGTGCTCTTGCCCGCGTTGGGCATGCCCACCAGGCCGACATCGGCAATCACTTTCAGTTCAAGGATGATCTTTCGCTGCTCGCCTGGCCCACCTTCGCCCGCCTGACGCGGTGCTTGGTTAGTCGAAGACTTGAACCGAGTGTTTCCTTTTCCTCCGCGACCACCATGAGCCGCGATCACGGAATCTCCATCCTCGGCCAAATCTTTGATCACGAAACCGTTGACCGCATCGATCACGATCGTGCCGGGCGGAACGTACAGATTGATATCATCCGCGTTGGCGCCGTGGCGACCTGCTCCCTGTCCGCCGTTTCCGTTTTTGCCTCGGATGTGATGCTTGTTGGCAAAATCCATCAGGCTGTTGACACCATGCTTGGCATGCAAGATCACACTGCCACCGTTGCCGCCATCGCCTCCGTCGGGACCACCGCGCGGCACATACTTTTCACGACGAAAGCTCATGCAACCGTGGCCACCACGACCGCCGCTAACTTCAATTTGAACGCGATCGACGAACATGGCACACAGATACGAAAAACAGACGCTTGGAAACAAACACGTTTGGAAACAAA
>CAZLYM010000030.1:0-11043 GCA_964563475.1 uncultured Pirellulaceae bacterium | reverse complement strand
TTGGAAACAAACACGTTTGGAAACAAAGAAGCTTAGAAACGCAAACAGGATGCCAGTTGGCATCCTGCTGAAAAACAAAAAATTGTCGGCCGATGATCAGTTCGTCTCGGCGACCACGTTGATGCGACGTCCCTTGCGATCGAACATCACTTGCCCGTCAATCAGTGCAAACAAAGTGTAATCTTTTCCCTGACCGACGCCTTTGCCTGGATGCCACTTGTTGCCTACCTGACGGATCAGGATGTTACCAGCAACGACTCGTTCGCTACCGAACTTCTTGACGCCACGTCGTTGAGCATTTGAGTCGCGACCGTTGCGGCTGGAGCCCTGACCTTTTTTATGTGCCATTTTTACTTCTCTGAAATATCTATTTTGATCTGTTTTGTTGTGTCTAACCGGCGAGGGCAAGCCAAATTGGGAGACGCGGCCTGATCGCTACGAAAGCGAGCCACATTTGGCGGCAGTATTACCTTGACCCCACTCGCCATCAGATGGATGGCTTGCCGCCAATCAATCGGTTGATCGAGCCGCATAGTTTAGCGGTAGATCCACAGATAATCAAGGCTTTTGATGAACCGGATCTTGCCAAAATCAGGTTCCCAGTACTGGGGTTCAAGCGCCAGCGTGTAGGCCCCGTCGCCTATGTTCATCGACCATTTTTGACCGGGAATCAAGGTTTTCAGGCCTACATTGCCCGGGATCTCCAATCCAGACGCCTCAATCGCGGCACTCACCTCCTCAGGTAGCTCGCCCTGATCCAACGTGGGCGTGATCGCTGATTTGAAGGTTTCTAGGCTTACTTGACCGTCAGCCTCGGCAATCAGGACGCTCCGATTGGCTGTCTTGCTTTCGTGATACACCCGCAAAATGGGGCCCGGCAGCGCGTATCGCTTCGTGATCAGCACCTGCCGACGAGAATCATTGACCAGTGGAATCCCGTAGTCGACTTTATCCTCGGTCTGGGAAACCGTGTCTCCCGGGCGCCAGAAGTTCAGCTGCAACGTCTTTTGCTGCAATTCGATCTCGCCTTGGGTATCTTTTTTAATCCGATAAGCGTTAGTCAAACCGGATACGTAGACACTCAGGTAATCAATCCGCGGATCGACATCCCGCCAAATTGCCACACCCCAAGTACCGTCCGACGCCTCATCCTGAATGACAGGCAATTCTGCCCGAGACATTTCGACGGTGCTCAACAACCTGCGCCCCGGATCTTCTCGCTGCTGGACCTGTCTGACCAGAGCCGGATCAATGAAGTCGCGGTACACCACTTTTTCGTATTTTCTGGTGTCTGCCGGGATCACCCAACCCTCGATCGAGAAACGAGGAAGGAAGTCGATTTTCGTGTCAGTTGCCGCTTTGTTTTTCTGCAATTCGTAGAGCTGACGATTAAAAGCGGGGTTCGCCTTCACCTGTTCGAATCCAATCGATTTGCCCAAGTTCCGAATTCGGTAGACCATGTACCAGATATTTTCTTGAGTGATCTGACCGTCTGGCTGACGAACCGACTGCGCTAACTGCCGCAAGCCAGTAAAGGAAAATTCGTACTGCCAAACGTCTCGGAACAAAACGACTCGCCGCGAGCGTTCATGCAGCGTCACCTGCCGAGGCAACGTTTTCGGCTGATACGCTTCGACCTCGATTCCAGGCAAAGGCATGGGCAGTGAAAAACTATCGCGCACATCCAAGGTCGTCGGGATGGTTTTCAATACACCCGGCGCAAGCTCACGTGCTTGTTGAAACCCGACCTGCCCGCTGACCAACGCCGGCGAGGCAACCGATAGCGCAACGGTTATCGTTGCGCTCAATGCAATCAGTGTCAGGTTCATCATGGCGGATCGCGTTTGCATGGTCTGGCCTAGCAACTGTTCGCAGTTAAAAAAAGAGTCGTTTCGTCGATTTGGGAGCTTCAGCAAAGACTCAAAGCTGGCCCGGTGAGTGGTTAAGTTGAATTTCGCAGCAGATCAGCGGTCGCTCGGCAGCCGACACACGATTCAAAAACCGGGCGAGCCAACCAACGTGGACGGTCAAATGGTCATCCAAATGCCACGAAAGTAGCCAAAAGCAAACGCAATCCAAATTTCATCTGCACCGAAGTATAGTTCGAGTCCCCAAAAAGGGTCAAGATTTATCGCGTTTTCTGGCTCTGCGGGTCACCCGCAACTCACTTCTCACCGCGTACGATTCTTGAATTAACCGTCTGTGGCTCGATCGTCGGATACTATTTGGATTTTCGTCGACACGTACGTCGCTACGTCAATCAAAGATGCCTTTGCCGAACTCTTCCACAGCTGGCTTAGATCGGCCAGACGAAATATTCGGATTATCCGGCTGAGAATCCGCTTGCTTGACCGAATCGCCCGGAGAATCAGCAGTTGGGTGGGGCCCAGTTTGTCCGCCAGCATGAGCCGAATCGGCTCGATTCACTTCGGTAGGATCTTCGGCAGAGCCTGCCGCCGGATCGGTGGGCTCAGACTTCGGCCGGCTAGGTTTTGCTGGAGACCGGTCCGGACCACCGTAGCCGTCGTCGTAGCGAGAATAATAGCCGGGCTCCTGCGCTCGGGAGATTTCTTTTTCAAGCTCCGCAATCACGCGGCTCTGAATCATCTCCCGGCATTCGGCATTCACCGGATGAGCGATATCGGCGTACAGCCTAGCTCGACCACCAGCGTCATGAGACACCTGATCGGCCGACTGACGTTTGCCACAATTGTTGCAGTAGTTTGAGCGAAGATGATTCTTGGTGTGGCACTTCGGACAAGTACTAGTCAACTTCCGACTGGGCATCGCCACAAAAGGACCGTTATTGCCTTCGATGATTTTCAAGTCACGAACCACAAATGAGTCATCAAACGTGACGCTGCAAAAACCGCGCAGGCGGTCCTCTCCGCTGTCCATCAGCTTGATACGAACTTCCGTAATTTTCATAGCTGCTAATCCTTTGCCCGCTCGAACCGACTTCGACCCGTCAAAGCCACTGCCTCAGCCTGCCATTGCTCCAAAACTTGGATCGTACGACCCAAGCGTACGGCAACAATAAAACCTGACTCCCCGCATACGTCCTCGCAACCTTGTAGTTGTATTAGTAGCCAATCGCTTCGAACGGAACAATCCGAAGTAACTGCTACCGCTGCCACTAAGCTGATGTCCGCAACATCGTCCCAAATCTTGCAGCATCTGAAATTCCTTCTGAACTTCTCCAATTTCTTCGTTTAATGGCATGGCAAATTGCTGTAATCGGTTATGAAGCGACCCTCCAATTGCGGAAACCCGTCCTTCTTTCAAATGCAAACCAAATTCGACTGAACGTTGTTGAAGCTTGGACACTTGCTGAGAATCTGAAATCGACACGTGAGAAAAAACTTCCGGTGTGGACAACCCGGTCGTTGGCTTACCAATGACAACCCAGTGGCCAGTCGGTGCGTTAAGCAAAGAAATCAGCTCGCCGCGTCCCTCACAGAATGCTGTCCCACCCGTCAGAAAAAATGGAACGTCGCTTCCCAACTGAGCCGCAATCTTATGCATCTGTTTTGCGTTGAGCGGCGATCCCCAGAAACCGTTCAACGCCCGAATCGTGGCCGCCGCATCACTAGAAGCGCCTCCCAGCCCGGCAGCCGAAGGAATGCGTTTGTGTAACACAATGTCTACGCCTCGCTGCGCGACCGTCGGTGAACAACACCGACGAACGGCTTCCGCCGCCTTGAGCACTAGGTTGTCCGGACCTGCAGGGATCGAATCCAAATCGTTTGGATGATCATGCTGGACTCTCAGCGTCAAATCGCTGTCGTCTCGTGGCGTAAAGGCAAGCACGTCATACAACGAGACGGTGCTCATAAATGTTTCAATTTGATGGAACCCATCGTCACGCTTACTCAGCAACTCCAGATACCAGTTCACTTTCGCCGGAGCGCGAACGGTGAAGCAAGTTGAGTTGTGCAGCAAGTTCATCTGGATGCCAGTTCTCTAATTGCAGTCGTCTTTCACAAGCAGAGCCATGCTCAGTTCCGCATGCTCGTTGCAAAAGTCTCGTGAGGAAAAATCACTCCCTGCCGCCTATGTCATTTACCTAGAACATTCTTTTTGACCGTTTTTTGGCCAATCATTTGCCGCGGAAGTTTCATCCGAGAACAAAGTCGCATAGCAATCTACGTTACTGAGATAAGTTCCAACTCTAATAACTTAACACGATTCGATAAAAGCACCACATCAAGATGGCGGGAATCGACATCCAAAAACCACAACCTCGCTTTGATGCGCTGATTCGGCATCTCGATTCAAAACTCTCGTTCCTTGCACCTCGTCAGATCATCAACGCAACCACTCACCCTCTGAAAATCGTTTCACGAAAGCTTATTTCACTCGTACTCAGCCCACACTCGCAAAAAAGAGGCAGCTTAGGTCGCATAGAGAAAATAGGGGTGCTACCATATCCTTAAACCAACAATGTTAACAATTTGATGCACAAATCCTCCAAGTGTGACGTTTCATTGAATGGAATGCAATAAGGTGGGAGATTGATAAGGGCAAGATAACCGATGTAGAGTATGAGTAGCCGAAACCTAGTCGCCCGTTTTTAGTGGTCTCCAGCGTTTCTCCCATCAAACCAGCCGTGCCTTGCGACTTTCGATGGCTCAGGTGGAGCAAATCGTAAAGGTGTTGGTAATCGTAAAGGTGTTGGTGTTTCCCGGATTGCAGTGATCTGAAACGATAAACCAATCAAAAAAATGGCCCCGTTTACCGTGTCCAGCATTGATTTTGGCCTCAAATATCTGCGTCACTCCTAGTACAACACACGAAACAATGGGCCATCCTGAAATTTACCCGTTAGACACAGCACCAGCCTAACTATTTTATAAGTCCCCCATTCCTTCAATTTTTCGTCGTGTGATCGCCCGTGACCACCCCATCAGAACCCGCCTCAGATTCCAAAAACGCAAGCGTCCCAGCCAAGCCTCCGCGATGGGCCATCCATCGACGACTTTATGATTGGGTTTTGTCGCTAGCCGAAACCAGCTACGGCACGTGGGCATTGTTCTGGATCAGCTTCGCAGAATCCAGCTTCTTTCCGATCCCGCCCGACGTTTTGCTAGCTCCGCTGTGCTTGGGTAGCAGGACAAGAAGTCTATGGTTCGCAGCGGTGACGACAATCGGAAGCGTATTGGGAGCGTTACTTGGATACGCAATCGGCTACTGGCTGATCGACTACGCGGTCATGATTCCAAGCATCAGCCTAGAAAAAATTGAGGGCTTGAAAAACGAGTTCGATGCACGCGGCCAGTGGTACGTGCTGATCGCCGCACTGACGCCCATCCCATTTAAGCTGCTGACCATCACAGCGGGAGCCGCCAAGATGAGCATCCCGATTTTTCTGGTTGCGTGCGTGATTGGTCGTGCGGCGCGGTTCTTCTTAGTCGCAGGGATCATCCGAGCGATTGGGCCTCGAGCGATTCCGTTGATCGACAAGTATTTCAACCTGCTGTGCATTCTATTCGTCGTACTGCTCGCGGGCGGATTCGTGGCCGTGAAATACTTTGGCGGACATTGAGATTTGGCGGACATTGAGAGCAAGCCAAAACTTCTAGCAAAAAATTCGCAACCCAAAGCTTTGGTTGTGAAGTTGCACACTTTTTGAAATTGCCCCCTGACACAAGCTTGATCAGGGCAACAACCCTCGGTCCACGTTGTTCGTTTTGGCCAAGCGGTACCATTGCCCCAAACATCGAAGCGCCGCGACGCCCAGCAGCACGCAAAAAAATCCAGCCACCCAAGTTTCCATTGGAACGGATGCTTCAAATTCGACACCGGCCACCGCGTCACTAAAAGCTTGGGCAGTCACCGTCGCACTCCGGTGTCTTTCGTAAGCAATCAGACCGCAAAGCCCTGACGCCCCGAGCAACAAAAATCCGATCGATCGAAAATTGCGTGTTCGCGTATCAGCGCCGTTTCGATCACTTAAGGGGTCACTCACAGAGAACTCTTTCCGACCTGAAACGGCCTGTTCATTTTTCAGAATCGGTCGAAGACGCGTCAGCCGTTTCGACATCCTTGAAAGAAAACGCCAGCTCGATCTTTTCCTTCGGCCACTGCTTACCGTCGACCTCAACGTGAGGATAGACAAAATAGTTTAACGGCTCGGCTGATGATTCGGGAACCAACTTGATATCCCGCCCGGTCGAAAACGCGATTCGGTCAGGCGTCAGCTTACCGAAGTAGTAATCTTTCAGCTCCGGATGCTTATCCGCTTCGGAGATATCAACCGGATGCCAACCTTTTCCTTTGGCAAAAAACCACGCCCAACAATGGTAGCCTTTGATAGCGCCTGCTTGTTTGTCAGTTGGCAGAGGAAATCCGATCTCGAATCGAGCCGGCAGTGACTTGCTACGAGCCAATGAAATAAACAGGCTGTGAAAATCGGTGCAGTTGCCAGTCTTACTGTCGCACGCCCACACCGAATCACCGTTGCCGTAACCCGGTTTCGACTTGTCATACTTCATGTGCTGCTCAACCACGTCGTACAACTTCGCTGCCGCCGCCGTGGGCTCGGCGGGTAAATCACCTTCGATCAACTCGGTCGGACGACCATCGATCGGAACCAAACGATTCGCTGCCAAGAAACTGGCCTTCTGCTGTTCGGATAACTCGACCGTCCCATCCGCACCGGCTTCCTTTCGAGCAACCTGATAGACCAGCTCAAATTTTGACGTGCCAACTTCACCGGCCGTCAATTCAAAATAGCCAATCGAGTTCCCATACTTTTCTTCGGTATGTTGCTCCAACTGACCATCACCCGTGAACTGGCTCAGTTTCGCCGATTGATGCGAATCGCTGGCCGGCACCGGAACCCAGACTCGCACCTTGGCACCGTCAGGCAACTCTTTCAACGTCGCGCCGTAATTGAATTGAAACTCCCGCACCTTTTTCACGGCAGGTTGAGCCAACGCAGGCTGACCGCTTGCGGAGCCGAAAGCGATCGCACCGACGATTAAGAGAATTTGGTAAAGCGTATTCTTCCGTTGCATGTTGTTCCATCCAAAGAAACAAAGAGACGACCACGATTAACTTCAATCAGCGAGACAACTCTTTTATCAGTTTTCCTGTGACAATGGCCAGCCCTCGATAAAATTCAGTGTCCGCTTTTTGAGTAACTCGATCGAGCAATTGCTCAGCCCACGTAAGGTGCTCGCGTTGAAACTGAGCCAGCACCTGCGACGCGGCTTGGCCATGATCTTGGCCATGACTTACTTGATCCAGCAGAAACGCCGCGAAGTGCAACTGGCACCCCAAGTGATCGAAAATGGTTCCCGGTGGCTGGTAGCCAGCATAAAGTTCATAAAACCGCCCGGTCGATGATGCAGCCTTTGCTTGGAACGTGTGATCACTCCACACCGACTGAACCGGCGGCAGGTGTTTCTTGGGCCCGATCAGCAACTGACAGTAATCGGCAGCCAACCGGTCCAGCGTTTCTGGAGACTGAGTTTCCTCTGCCGGCACGCTTCCCCCCAATTCGGACCAAGCAGATTGCACCTGAAGATCCCGCAGCAATTCCAAGCGGTTTTGATCCACTTCGTTCAACCAGAAACCGGCAACCAACCGACATGTCGTCGCCAGTTCCGTTTGATCCGAGTCATGTTGTGTGTCTGTGGCCATAAATAATCGTTGTTCTTTCCGCTGGATTTTCAATCTGACGAGAATCAGAATCAGAGCCGCATTGTACCGTGCCCGCTCCAGTCAGGCACGATGGCACTACGCCGTTTGCTCGATCATACTCACGATGTGGTTGTAGATCATGCGGCCTGCGGCGGTCAGTCGAACTCGGTCATTCAGATCCAGCAATCCTTGCTCCTGCCACGCGGCCCCGTTTTCACCCAGCAACTGCGTCACTGAAAACCCGGTCTGCAGCTGAAACCGTTCGCACTCAACGCCATCCACATGCCGCAACGCAATCGCCAGCCGTTCGCGCGCCGCGGGCTCGGGCGCCAACTGCTCGCGAAAATCGACCGGCCTTTCTCCTGCTTCAACCTGCTTGAAATACTTCATCGTACTCAAGTGGTTCATCTCCCGGACGCCATCGACAAAACGAGCCCCACTTGGACCGAAAGCAAAATAGGGCTCCCCGTTCCAATACACTTCATTGTGGCGACAACGGTGCCCGTCCCTTGCAAAGCTAGAGATTTCATACTGAGCCAACCCGGCTTCGCTCAAGCGATTAATGGCATGCGTATACATGTCCGCCCGAGTGTCCTCGTCTGCTTCGATGATGGTTTTCGTATTGAGCCGATTCCAGAATTGAGTGCCTTTTTCGTAGGTCAATTCGTAGGCAGAAACATGATCGGTTTGCAACTCCAACGCCGCGTCCAAATCACGCCGCCATCCGTCTAGCGACTCGCCCGGAGCCGCAAAAATTAGATCCACCGACACACTGCTGGCAAACGATTTCGCTCGCTCGACGGCACGCTGAACATCTTCTCGATCGTGATCGCGTTCCAGCGATTTCAGTTTGCCTTCATCGAGCGATTGCACACCCAAGCTGATTCGGTTCACGCCACCAGCAGCCAGCGCTGCAGCGGTCGACGCATCCAGATCGTTCGGATTGCACTCGGCCGTCACCTCGGCGCCGTCAGCCAGATCAAAACGAGCCTTAATGCTTGCCATCAAATGCTCAAGGTTGGCCGGCGACAGATGACTGGGCGTTCCTCCTCCCAAAAACAGGGTGTCAATCTCATAGCGATCAGTCAGCCAACCGATTTCCGTTTCAATCGCGTTGAGATACCGCTCGACCAGATAGTCACGCCCCGCGACCACCGAAAAATTACAGTAACCGCAGCGATGACGACAAAACGGGACGTGAATGTAAACCGATCGAGGCAACGAAAGGGCAGGGCGGAAGGTATCGCCCGTCACATTGTCTACTGGAAGTTTCATGTGCAAATCGGCCTCGGCTTCAACCGCGACCAACCGTCAGAAATTGTGCCGTTCACAGCCACAGTTTCAATCGCCCGTCCAACAAGTCCGGCAACTGGCGCGAGACGTGCTTTTCAGCTTCGCGGCGGTTGTACCGCACACTCAAGTGCGACGCGATCACCAGTTCGTTCTTAAAGTTCGCTTGGCGTTTGACAAAATCATCCAGATGCATGTGACCGTTTTTGTGAATCAGTTCCTTGCGATGATCCGGAGCGACAAACGTCATCTCGGTGATTAGAACTTTCGCTTCGTAGAAAACTGGATTGTCGTCCAGTCCCTTGGGCGATGTGTCACCCGTGTAGGCGACGACCGGCACGCGTTTCTCTTCGGTGATTTCGGTCCCCGCCAGTTTCAGGTCTCGAATCTTTTCGCCCGGCAGGTCCGTGAACTCGGCTTTCAGTTTCTGGCGACGGTCAAAAACAATGTAGCCGACGCTGGGAATCGTATGGGTCGTTTTGACCACCTGGACGACCAACTCACGCGAGAGCTCAATCTCTTGGCCGGCTTCGACTCCGACCAGATCGCACGGCATTCGGCCTCGGTCGAGTCCCTCAAACGATTTCAACATCGCACGGACTCGATCCACAGAATACGCCGGTAGATAAATCTTGGGCGGCGCCATTTTCATTAACCGACGACGCGAAACGTACAACGGAAGCCCGGCAATGTGGTCGAGGTGATTGTGAGAAATAAACCAGCGAGGGTGTCCCATGAAATCCCATGGATGAGCTCCCAGATCAAAGCCAAGCTTCAACTGAGGAATCCGCCAGTAAGACTGCACCGCCGCGCGCGAATAGCCCTCGATGGTCAGGTCACCATGTTCATGAGTTTTCAGTGGAGCGTTGTTGAGCATCGAGTTTCGGACGGAGTCGAGTTTTGGTCAGAAATTAGAGAATGACCGTGCAGGCCACGAAAACAGCCGTTGACACGAACCCTCAGTTTAGCCGGAACCATGACGCCCAACGACTGGGCAACCATAAGACACTCGGCCGCAGACCAATGTTCACTCAACCGACCAATCGATCCTTTGACGAGACGCCCGCCACCGTTCCATTCTCCCAATGGATGGTTTACGATTCTGGTTTCGCCTCTTGCCGAACCAGTCGCGATCATCACACGATGGGCGTTCGCCCGTTGATCGGCAACCAACCAATTTTTCGCCATGGAACCGACCTTCAAACGAGAACTACGCTCTCCTCGTGAGATCCGAAAGATGCGGGCAGCCGGCCTGATCGTCTGGCAAGCTCACCAAGCTGCCGCGCGGATTCTCAAGCCGGGCGTCACGACTTCGGAAATCAACGAAGCATTCGCGGAAACCTTTCGCAGCTACGATGCGACTCCGTTATTTTTGAACTACGGCGGTGACGAGCATGAGGGCATTCCTGCCTTCCCTGCCGAGACCTGTATCTCAATCAATGAAGAAGTCGTCCATGGAATTCCCGGTTCTCGAAAACTGAAAGAGGGCGATATCGTCAGCCTAGACACGGGTTGCCGAATTAACGGGTGGTGTGGCGACGCCGCAGTGACTCATGCGATCGGCAAGATTTCATCCAATCAACGGCGATTGATGCGAGTCACGCTGGAAACGCTCGACTTGGCGATCGACATGATGAAGCCGGGGGTCATGTGGAGCGAAATCGCGATTGCGATGGAGAACATCGTCCACGAGAACGGTTTTTCGGTCGTTGAATCGATGGTGGGCCACGGCATCGGCAAGGAACTGCACGAACCGCCACAAGTCCCAAACTACCTGAGCGAAGACTTGGAAACGGGCACAGGAGATTTTGATCTCCGGTCGGGCGTTGTCTTAGCGATTGAACCCATGGTTAATGCAGGCGTTCCCGAAATCGTGGAGTTGGATGACGAGTGGACCGTCGTCACCGAAGACCGCCAACCGAGTGCCCACTTCGAGCACACCGTTGCGATGACGGCTGGTGGCCCGGTGCGCCTGACCGGGCCTCCCAATGACGAGGAACTAGCCAACATGCCTGAGTGGTTGCACGACAAAGATCAGTGGACAATCTGGTAGCAGGCGGGACAGGCGACAGTATTCAGGCGACCTCACATCGAAAACCTCACACC
>CAZLYM010000029.1:14090-25857 GCA_964563475.1 uncultured Pirellulaceae bacterium | reverse complement strand
TTGGCTCCGTCGTCAGGGCTCAGCAGGAACACTTCCTCGCCACCCGGACCGGAAGCACAGACCATGCCCTCGCTCAGGCCAAACTTCATCTTACGCGGCTTCAAGTTGGCAACCATCACGACCAGGCGGCCAACCAATTTCTCGGGGTCGTAAGCCGCTTTGATTCCGGCAAACACTTGGCGCGTCTCAGTCCCGCCCAAGCTCAATTGCAGCTTCAGCAACTTTCGCGCATCCTCAACATGCTCGGCACTGACGATCCGAGCCACGCGCAGATCAACTTTCACGAAATCATCGATCGTACACTCGTCGGACATCGGTTCGTCCTTGAGCGGTTGATCGCTATCGTTGAACTGGCTGGCCAAAGCGACTTGGGCTGCCGCTGCTTCGGCCGCATCTGCTTCTGCTTTTGTTTCATCCACCATCTTTTGAATGTCCTTTTCTTCAACTCGTTTCATCATGTGCTTGAATTTCGCGACAGGCGTACCTGTCAACGGCGTTTGCGATTGATCCCAATCGGTAATCGGTTCGCCCAGCAATTTACCCGTCTTTTCGGCCAGTTCGGGCAGAACAGGTGCCAAGTAAACCACGATCTGCCGGAACAGGTTGATCGCGATCGAGCAAATATCCTGAAGCTGCTGAGCTTTCTCTGGGTCTTTTTTCAATGTCCACGGAGCCGCATTTTCGACGAATGGGTTGGCTCGATCCGCCAGCTCCATGATCAGCCGCATCGCTTTGTTGTAGTCGCATGTTTCGTAAGCTTCGGCGATGGCGTCGCCCGCGGCGGCCCCTTGCTGGAACAAACCACCATCATCGGGGTAAGTTTCTGACAAGCCCGTGGCGGCAAGGAACTTCGCACTTCGCGAAGCCAAATTGACGGCCTTTCCAACCAAATCAGAATTCACTTTACTGACGAACTCTTCCAAGTTCAAATCAATATCATCAAGTCCGTTACCAAGTTTGCTGGCGTAAAAATAACGCAGTGCATTCGGATCAAGATATTTCAGGTAGGTCTCCGCCTTGATGAACGTGCCTTTGCTCTTGGACATCTTCTCGCCATCGACTTTCAGGAAGCCATGAACCTGAACCCGAGTCGGTACACTGAAGCCTGCCGTTTTCAAGATTCCCGGCCAGAACAATGCGTGGAAGTAGATGATGTCTTTTCCAATGAAGTGATGGACCTCTGTGTCACCGCTCTTCCACCAGTCTTCCAGTTTTTCATCGTTGGCGTCACACCATTGCTGAGTCGAACCGATATAGCCAATCGGGGCGTCGAACCAGACGTACCAATAGTTGCCCGGCGCGTCAGGAATCTCGAATCCAAAATACGGAGCCGGTCGTGAAATGTCCCAGTCTCGAAGCTCTTTCTTCCCATCCGCCGAATTTTCGTCGCCTAGGAAGTGGCCCTTGAGATAGTTGGCGACTTCCGTCTGGAGTGCGTTTCCGTCTTGGATCCATCCGTTGAGAAAATCGTGTAGTTGTTCCAGTTCGATGAAAAGGTGCTTGGCCGAGCGAATCTCGGGAGTCGAACCGGAGAGCGTGCTTTTCGGATCAATCAGTTCGGCCGGCGAATAAGTGGCCCCGCAACTGCTGCAATTGTCGCCCGGCTGATCAACCGCGTTGCAACTTGGGCAAGTTCCACTGACAAAGCGATCCGCCAGAAAGGTGCCCTGCTCCACATCGAACAGTTGCTCGACGTCTTTCTCTTTAACGAGCCCCGCCTCGCGAATCGACTTCCAGATCTCGTTGCAATGAGACTGCGATTCGGAACTGTTTGTGCTGCCGTAATGGTCGAACTCGATGCCGAACCCGGCGAAATCTCTTTGGTGAGCCGCTTGGGATTCCGCGATGACCTCTTCTTCGCTACGACCTTCAGCACGAGCTCGAATCATGATCGCCGTGCCATGCGTGTCGTCAGCACAAATGTACAGACAGCGGTGGCCTCGCAACTTCTGAAAGCGCACCCAAATATCGGTTTGCAGATATTCAACCAGATGCCCCAAGTGAATCGGTCCATTCGCGTAGGGCAATGCGGACGTGGTCAGGATTCTTCGTTTGCTCATCAAATCCGTTTGTGTTGAGTCGGTGGGGTGATTCAAGTTTCGAAAGGTCGCCAAGTACCGAGCCAACATGACCCGATTCGGAAGATTTTAAACCATTGGCGACTATCTGTAAGGCAGGCCAACTAAGCGGTAGCACCACTGGACGGCTGTATTGGGACAATCTTTGCTGAAAGCTGGTTCGCGCGGGCGCAATGCGACTGGGCTAGGCTCTACGTTGCCCCTGAGGCTCATCGGCTACAGCTGTTTCGCCCAGTCAACGCGATTGTGGCTTTTTAGCAACGCGGATGATCACCGGCAGCAGCAAATGCCGTTTTTTCCCGCTCCAAACAATCATTCAAGCTTCTGGCATATCAGTTGCTTTATCGGGAATCATCGCTGATCGAGGACGCTCAACCCCCGATCGACCAACCGATTCATACCGCAGCAACCCAGACGAGGCATCCGATGAACACAGAAAATCACACATCTTCAGAAGCTAAACTATCTCCACTGCCAGTCCGTCTTTTCAGAGCAATCGTTGTGGCAGCAGTCTTGACTGCCTTCGGAGTCTCAATGGGGTTCTGTGACGAACCGGTATCCAAAACCAGCGCCCAAAAGGCAGTGAAAAACACGTGGGTCAACACTTGGGAGGAAGCCGTCGAAGCCTCCAAGGCAACCGGTAAGCCGATCATGTTGATGTTCACCGGCAGTGACTGGTGCCACTGGTGCCAAAAGTTGGAACACGAAGTCTTTCACCGCCCTGAATTTCAAAAGTGGTCCGATCGAGTTATCAAAATCCGCGTCGATTTCCCAGAAACCTATCAGCTACCCAAAAACGCAAAAGCTCAAAACAAAGTTCTGAAAGATTGGTACGCAGATTTTGTTACCGCTTACCCAACCTGTCTGTTTGTCGAGCCAACCGGTCGTGTTATCGGAACGACGGGCTACGTCCCGGGTGGTCCTAACTTCTGGATCAATCGAGCCGAAGGAGTTCTGATGAACTTTGGAGACCTGTCCGCGAAAGCCGACTTCAGCCGATTCTCTCGCTAACCGATTCTCGCCAACCGTTTGGCGGGCAACGCCCGCCGATCACGCCTAGTCGGGATTGGCGATAACGCTCAGTAGCAACTGACGGATATCGCCTTCAATCGGCACAGGTGTCCGAGTTTCTCGATCCACTAGGATAAAGTGAAACAGCGACTTGAGCGCGATTTTGCTCTGGCCTTCTTTCCGTACCAGTTGCTCGACTTCACCGCTGCCACTACCCAACGTGAGCAACTGAGTGCTGACGGTAATGCGGTCACCTTCGACCACCTCATCACGAAATCGAAGTCGCATATCAATGATGATGAAGCCCAAGTTGGCTTGCTCTAGCAGCGTCATCAACCCATTGTCTTCGGCGTAACGCCAGCGAGCCTCTTCCAACAACTCCAGATACTTGGCGTTGTTCACATGCCCAAAACTGTCGGTGTGAAACGTTCGAATCGGGAATGTGGTTTCGTGCGACATGGAACCTAAGTTCATCTAAGGCATTAAGCCTCGTCCTGAAGCTTCCCGACCACCACGGAAATGTTCTGGCCGCCAAAGCCAAAACTGTTGGTCAACGCGAGATTGCACTCGACCTCGCGAGCTTCGTTGGGAACGTAGTCCAGCGGGCACAGCGGATCTTCATTCTGATAGTTGATCGTTGGAGGCAGCACGTTGTCGCGGATCGCCATCAGGCAGATAATCAACTCGGTCGCCCCCGCCGCAGCAATCAGGTGCCCCATCATGCTTTTGGTGCTAGAAACCGGAGTCGTCATTGCATGCTCGCCAAAGACCTCCATGCAGGCCTTGCTTTCAACTTTATCGTTGACCGTTGTGCTGGTACCGTGAGCATTCACGTAATCGATCTGCTCGGGCTTTAGCCCCGCATCATTGAGCGCCATCTGCATGCAGCCGATTGCTCCACGACCCTCTGGGTGGATATCGGTCACTCGGTAAGCGTCGGCGGTTGAGCCGTAGCCGAGGATTTCGCCAAGGATATTCGCCCCGCGAGCCTTGGCATATTCGTATTCTTCCAGCACGACCATCGCCGCACCTTCGCCCAGCACAAAACCGTCTCGCAAACGATCGAATGGACGCGAGGCACCGGTCGGATCGTCGTTGTTGGTTGACAACGCGGTCAACAAATTGAAACCCGTGACACCAAAAGGATGAATCATGCTGTGAGTTCCACCCGAAAGCATGACGTCCACTTCGCCGCGGCGGATCATTTCGGCCGCTTCTCCAACGGCTTGGTTGCTGGCAGCACATGCGGTCAAGCAGTTAGCGTTTGGCCCCTGAGCATCAAACAGGCTGGCGATATGCCCAACAGGCATGCTGGGCTCCTGCTCCAACTCCAGCACTGGATTCAGTTTCTCTAGGCCCGCTTTGGTGAACTTGACCAGATCGAGGTTCCCCTCGTCGTCCAATGACTCGGCCATCATCGACGCAAAGCAGTTGAAGTCCTGATTCCCTTCACCACTGCCCATGTAAACGCCAAAACGACGCCGGTTCTTGATGGAAGCGTTGACTCCTGAAGCGTTGAACGCCTGAAGTGCCGCTCCAGCCGCAAACTTACTGTGGCGCCCGCGCATTTTCCATAGGTCCGGGTTGTCGACAACGTCTGCGATGTCCCAGTTCTTAATCTCGGCAGAAATCCGAGTCGGAAATTTGCTGGCGTCAAAAATGCTCGTGTAGCCGACGCCCGACTTGCCCTCTTTGAGCGCAGACCAGACGGTTTCGATGTCGTTGCCAAGCGGGTTAATGACACCCACTCCGGTGACAACGACGCGACGGCGTTGGTTAGAAGCGATCATCAGTTATCCGTTCTGGTTTGAAATTTGTTATTCAGTGTTTGATGAACCAACGTTTCTCTGCCTCAACCATGTGCTCGGGGACCTCGATCGGACTGCCGTCCGGGTTCACACCGACTTCAAAGAGTCGCATCAACCGAATCATACGACAGAATTCGGCAGGTTCAAACAATTCGACATTGGTAAACCGTTCATCTTCCAGCTTAGCAAACATCAGGTTAATTTTTCCGTGAGGCTTGCCGCCGATGGTAGTCGTTCCATTGACCACCGCTCCGATGCCTTCTTGGCTTTGAAGCTCGACATCAAAAGTCAACGTGTCGCCCGGATAAGCATCCATCTCAAAGCTGACCGACATGATTTTGGCCAGTACAATTCGATCGGTAAATCCGCTCAACTGTCCTACCAGTAAACCCCCAGCCTGAGCCATTCCCTCGACGATCAACGACGCGGGAAGACACGTACGCCCCGGAGCATACTCGTCAACCACTTCCTCGCTAAGACTGACCGCCTTGATCGCTTGAGCCCGTTCGCCGCTGACGAATTCAGTGAAACGATCAACCCAAAACCAACGCATAATTCAAGTTCTACTCAAAGGTATTTAATAAGGGAGCGAGTATCAAAAGCGGTGAACCAGCGACAAGTCCCTGAATGACCTGTCCTACCGAATCCGAAAGGCCGACCGAAAATCGGCAGCCTTTTGACGCAATCAATCACCAACAACAAGCAAGCTAGTGGTTAGTCAGACCGACGGGTGCCATACTTCACACGTGTGTGAGCATGCTTACGCAAAATTTACGCAAACGTATGCACCCGATAAATTACTCAGTCAGTCAGCCTAGTCCGTGTGGACGAGCCACTAGGCTGTCTTGGTTTCGACATACTTGCAGAGATCTTTCACGGTCAGCAGGTTTCCGAAGTCCTGCACCAATGGATTCTGCTCGAATTTCGTCAGGTCTGCGAAAGGCATACGCTCTTTCAATTTCACCAACCCCGCTTCGGTTACCTTTCCACCGTCGATAAATTCGGCGTTGGTAAGGATGTCATCGGGGAAAAGCTCATCACGAGGAATTGTGATTTCAAACGCTTTCTCTAATTTGAAAACGATGTCTAGGAAGTCGATTGATTCGGCTCCCAGATCACCCACCATGGTTGCCTCTTCGGTGACTTCATCGTCATCGACACCCAACG
This sequence comes from uncultured Pirellulaceae bacterium, assembly GCA_964563475.1. Taxonomy (GTDB): domain Bacteria; phylum Planctomycetota; class Planctomycetia; order Pirellulales; family Pirellulaceae; genus Mariniblastus. The sequence goes on along the minus strand of CAZLYM010000029.1, from coordinate 19,793 downwards.
CGTCCACGAGTGCTTCTTGGACTTTGGAAAAGACCTCTGGTTTAACTGACATTCGCAACAGTCTCCGTAATGAAAAAATCTGATTCGTTAATTGGATCGTTTTTGTTTGATCGTTTTTGTTTGATCATCTGCTTGTCTGATGATCTGCTGCCTTTCAGGCAACCGCACAAGGGAATCCGGGCAAGAAAAAAGTTATCGTTAAAACAGGCCCCTCGCTCAAGCCAAAGCCAAAACTGGTGGAACCAATTCCAATAATTCGTCTCCCTCTAGCTGGTCGCACAACAATCGAAATTTTCGCCTGAATTTGTTATTCATCAGGTGATCGATTGCGGGATCAAGTCCCTCGCGTTCAGCAAAGTTGTACGAATCAACGACCAGCCGTCCACCAGTCGCTGGCTTACCATTTATTGTGCCGGTCACCTTCAACGTTGTCAGGTTGTCCTTTTTTGACTTGATTTCTGCTGTCACCACCAACGAGTCGCCCGGCTGCACAAATCCTTGAAATTTGACGCTCTTGGCTTCTTTCATGGCGATCTTTGAAAACTTGAACTCATCCGAAGCTCGAACCAACCACATACTCGCTTGGAACATTGACTCGACCATCAACACCCCCGGCATAATCGGGAACCTTGGAAAGTGATCCTGCAAATACTCTTCAGAAAGCGAAAGACCTTTGACTGCCGTGATGGATACACCTTTCTCCAGCGACAAAATTCGATCGAGCTGTGAGAAACGCATATGATTGAAAATAAATAGAAGTTCGCTGGACGTTTGCCTGACTACCAATCCGGGTGACTGGAATCAGGATTCGTCGACATAAAATTAAGGCTCACAATATAACCAAACCCCGTTTTCCCCTCAATAACACTCCGTTTCGCATTCATCCCAAAACCACGCGGTTCGTCCAAGATCGCTCGGTTTACTTGAATTCACTCAGTTCGACCGAAATCACGCCGTTTGTGAGACCGTTTGTCAGATGAACTCCAGATTGGTAGATTTTGGGGCATGAGACGAGGAATTCCGGTCTCTCCGGGGATTGCCATCGGAACGGCTTACGTGATTCACCAGATTTACGTCAGTCCCAACTCCAAACGCCTGGAAGACTTTGAAATTACGGCAGAACTGGCAAATTACGAGACGGCTCGTGATAAAGCCGCCGTGGACCTGCTTGCGCTCGAACGGAAAGTAGACGCTCAGGTCGGGCACGAGGAAGCATCGATTTTCGCGGTGCACCAGTCGATCCTCCGAGACACCGCTTTCACCAAAAAGATCCGAGGCTGGATCGTCGATGAACGCATGTCCGCTCCCGCCGCCCTGCACCGCTTGCTGGGCGAGTACACGGCCCTATTCACCAAAACCAAAGACGATTACCTGCAAGAACGGCTCAACGACGTTCGCGATGTGATCCTCCGGATCAGTGGGCAAATGACCGAAGTCACCAAACCTCAATCTGCGATCGAAGGCCCACTGATCGTCGTCACGGATGAACTACTCCCTTCCCAAGCAGTCGTGCTGGGCGATGCCGATGTGCAGGGGATTGTGACTCAGGCGGGTAGTCAAACCAGTCACGCCGCCATCATCGCGAGATCTCGAGGCATCCCGGCGGTGTCGGGCGTCAAGCGAATCCTGCGAAAAGTAAAAACCGGCGACACGATCGTGGTTGATGGCCGCCACGGTACTGTCGAGATCAATCCTGGTATCGAGACACTGACGGCCTATCGAAAACTGGAGCGTGAGTTCTTTGACCTGAAGGACAAACTGGCTACCAACCGCAACTTGCCCGCGACAACCTCCGACGGCGTTGACTTGAAACTTCAAGCCAACATCAACGGCGAGAACGACGCAAAAGCGGCCCAAGCGATGGGAGCTTCCGGAATTGGTCTCTATCGGACTGAATACCTTTACTTGACGCATCAGGACGTACCGGACGAAGAACAACAGTACACCGTTTACCGAAAAATTATCGAGGCCAGCCCGAATCGTGAGGTCACCATTCGTACGCTCGATATCGGTGGTGACAAAACGGTCGCTTATTTGGGGCACGATCACAAAGAGGCCAATCCCTTTATGGGCTGGCGCAGTATTCGGCTGTCGTTCGAACACCCGGAATTTTTCAACACGCAAATCCGAGCGATCGTGCGAGCCGCCAGCAACGTGCCCAACAGCACCACGCGCATCATGTTTCCGATGGTGACGACGCTCGAAGAGGTCCGCAAGCTCCGGTCGATGGTCCGCCGAGCCTACAAGACGCTCGAAACACGTGGAATCAAAACTCGAAAAATCGAGGTCGGGATGATGCTGGAAGTTCCCGCCGCTGCGGTCTCGATTGAAACCATGCTTGACCAGGTCGACTTCGTATCCATTGGATCCAACGACCTAGTGCAGTATCTGATGGCCGCCGACCGAGACAACCCCAAGGTCAGCCACCTCTGCCAGCCGCTTGCTCCGCCGGTTCTGATCACGCTCAAGCACGTCATCGAAGCGTGCAATCGGGCCAATACTCCGGTTACCCTTTGTGGTGAAATGGCCGGTAAGCCGGGAGCGTTTTTGCTGCTGCTGGGCATGGGCCTGCGATGTTTCAGCATGAGTCCCGCGTTCGTGCCCTCGATCAAACAGCTGACGCGTCAGGTTTCTGTCGCACAAGCCGAGCAGATCGTCGAAGCCGCCATGAAGTTCAAGACCACCGCCAAAGTAAAACGCTTCATGGCGGAAACGGTCGAAGAACTGGCTCCGGACTTGAAACTGTTGTCATCCAGCTAAGTGCTAAGTCGATTGCGATTCCCCACGCAACGCAAACCGGTAGCTATCTTCGCTCACCTGGTGTTCGTTCGCCGCGCGGCTACGAACGACATCCACTTTGGGAGTAAACAAAAAACAAGCCCGAAGCTTCAACGAGTGAACTTTCATTTCTGATAGAAGTCACTCGCCCGCGCTTCGGGCTTGCTTTGATTTGCTACGTCGGCATCGGAAGGATCCACGACGCCCGCATTGCATGAACGCATCAAGCGGTGTGCTTGTCGATCAATTCCTGTAGCTTGGCTTTCGGCTGCACGCCGGTCACCTGCTCAACCACTTCGCCGCCTTTGAACAACAGCAGTGCAGGAATTCCAGTAACTCCGTACTTCATCGCCAGTTCTTGAGCGTCATCGACGTTCAGCTTTCCAACCTTTGCTGCGTCGTTTTCTGTTGCCAGCTCTTCAATCACTGGAGTCAACTGACGGCACGGACCGCACCAAGGAGCCCAGAAATCGACCAGCACCGGTTGATCCGATTGCAGGACTTCTGCGTCAAAACTATCACTACTGAATTCAGTCGCCATCGCGTTCTCCATATCCAAAAATACTGCAGCCAATACTGTGCTGCGGTTGTTTCACAATTAGTCGCAAGATTCTAACTTACCCCAATCGGTCGTCAAACCACGTGCCGGTCATTGACAAATAGATCGCCAAACGCCGACTTTCCGCGACTTTTTATTTCGCGGACACTTGATGACACCGTTTCGAGGCCACAAATTAGTCGCATCGAACCAACCGAATCTTACGCCTTGCCGATCAATGGGTTACTCAATGGGCATGCTTTATCGCCGGTATTCTGCGAGCGATTTGAAGCTGAACCCAGCAATCTATTGCAGGGCAAATCTTTAGCATTTCATCGCCGCCGCCGCGACTTGGCTTCGAATTCCGAGACACTGACCAGTGTTGGCGTCTTGGCGGATTTGACCTCAGCCGCCAAGTCATCAAACAGCTTCATTACTTCCTGGGAAACCTTCTGCTTAGACGCGTAATACTGTCGTACTTTCTGCAATTCCGGATACACGGACTCAACATGAGTGCCGTAGCGACCGAGACACTCAATGCACTTTTTGAGCCGCCTTCCCTGTCCCCAACGCGTCGGTTCAATCACCGAAACGCAAAGCGGCAGACCTTCCTTGATGTGCAAACGCGACAGCAAATCAAGTCCCGCCAAACGGATATTGTCCGCAAACATTTCATTACTCGGCGCGAGCTCCTCTGTTGCCTTGACGATCGTGGGAAGCAACATCACCAAATCAGCGTCAGTCAGCTTGTTGTAAATATATCCTACCGACCTTCGCGCAACAGCATCATCATGCTGCAACAACATCTTGATGGCTGGCAAGAGTTCACGGCGATCAACTCCCTCAAGCGATTTGCCTAAGATGCTTCTTGGGCCTCGTGCACCCGGATACGGTGCAAAGAGAGCCGCAGCTGCCGACCGAGCGATCAATCGCCGCGGGTCGGACGGGTTCTCACTGAGCGTCAGCCGCAGCAAATCACTGACGCTTTCTTGCCCCACTTTAGGCCCAAGCTTCGGAATCGCTTCCGCCGCAAGACCTTGCAGCCACGGATCGTTAACCCTCAACGCCGCCCTAAGTTGCGGTCCGGCAACTTCAGCTCGTCCGCCCAGTGCTCCAAGTGCTTGGACAGCTCCATAGCGAGCATTTTGATCTCTACTATCCAACATCTTCAGCAACTTCGGGCCAAAGTCACCTTGTTTCTTGCCCAGCGCTTTGGCAGACCGTTCTCGCACTGCGGGCGACCACGACGAAAGACCAGCCAACAACTCATTGACCGAACGTTGAGAATAAGGACTGGCGTTCCCCTTGGGGGCGTAGCCACGTCCAGCGGCGATGACTTCGGCGACCTGATCGGCCTTCAGAGGCCGAACCGAGAAAGGCTCTTTGCCCGTGATTATCAGGCTTTTCAAAGAGAATGCATAACCCAGCAGGTACGCCCCCGTGGAGTCCCACCCCTTATGCTTGCCATGGTCTTGTGCGCCGTCGGGCGAGCCTTGGTAGACGTAGTTCATATCCCACCGGCGAGCCAGATCGTAATACCACGACTGTTCTTCCATGTACGCGCCCATCGCTAATGGTCCGCAGCGTGCAACACCCGGCAACGCCCACAGAATATTGAAAAAGTTCCCCGTGTGCCCGCGTTCCCGCTCGTCGTAGGCGGCGGTCCCCATTTTCGCAAAGAACTCGGCTGCCTCCCGGTCGCCGACCAAATCAAACAGCACCGCAGCACATGAGCACTTGCCGTTGTCTTCATGACCGTTAAAAGGAAGGTGATCGCCGTATGGCACCGCACCCTTGTTGACGTACCAACGCAGGAACACGGTCGTCTTCTTGATCGCTTCCTCCAATTCAGGTTTTTTCACTCCCACTTTGTACGCCAACACCATGCCGGTACACAGGCTCAAACCTGGCGAATTCATGCAGCCATAGCCATCCAGATTCCCGTCAGGTCGAGCAAATTTGTGCCCCCAAGTACCAACACGACTCTGCCCCTTGACCGACTCGAGCGCAATCCTTTCCAAACCCTTCATGACCGAACGGTCACCCGTCGCGTTAATGTATTCGGCAAGGAATATCATATTGTAGCCGTAATACCACGTCGCGAATTGATCCACCTTCATGTTCGCCGCCCAGCGAGCCTCGCGTTTGAGCAGCGGCAGGTATCTTTTCTCCCCACTGGCCAGCAGTGCCAACGCATTGAGCGCACGAGGGATCGGGTTCAGTCCACGCGGGTAGTTCGGACGATTCATTCGCTCGGCAAGCGCCTCACAGCCAAGCTCGAAGATGCGCTGCGATTTTTCACAGTCGTAGGGCGCGGTCGAACTGTAGGTCCCAAGCACTGGCAACTTGAGCGTCATCTTTTTTGTTTTTCCATCCCGCCAAACCTG
>CAZLYM010000029.1:0-13990 GCA_964563475.1 uncultured Pirellulaceae bacterium | reverse complement strand
CAAGCACTGGCAACTTGAGCGTCATCTTTTTTGTTTTTCCATCCCGCCAAACCTGCACGCGAAGTCTGCCCTTTCCTTTGCGAGTTTCGGCCACGGTGAGCGCTTTGGCAAACTGAATACGCGCATCATCGTCAAATTTTTCGCCATCCACACCAAGTATGACATCACCCACTCTCAACGTTCCGTCGGCGGGTGAACCCTCGTCAACGGCAGTCACCAAAATCTGCCGAGCTTTTTTCGAGTGGCCGTTGGCCGAGTAGATCCAACCACGAGCGCCCGTCGCGCCGAGTGTCCAGTCATGCGGCGCTTTCTTGGGCAGGGTGTCCCCGCGAGTAAAGTCAGGGACCGGCATTACTTGGTTCTTTTTATCAGCGGCCAGACCTGATGCAGCAGGAACAAGAAGGAGCAGACACAAAAACCCGAGAATCGATTTCATAATGAAGTCACGTGAGAGGTGGACGGTGTATTTTGAAGCAAAAACGGCTCTCAAGTTTATCATGCCATCATGACAACAACAAACTGTTCTGAGGCCTTGTGGATCAACCAGTTACGCAATGGACATGCAATATCGTCGGCATTTCCCGAGTGATCCTGAATTCCATTTGCTCAACCGGTGCACGCAACGACACCAACGCTGCTTCAAAACAAGAATATCTTCGTCGCCGCAGCGATCAAGATCACAATCAACAGGCGATGAATCCAGACATTGGCATTGGGGACTCGGGTGGCAAAACGAACTCCCAGCACCGCGCCGAGCGACTGAAAAACCGCCATCGCAATGCCGTAGCCAAAATGAACCTGATTGTGCCAACAAAAAATGGCCAACGTAGGGAACGCAAAAGCGAGAATCACCAGCAGCTTAATCGCGTTCCCATCCTTCAAGCTGTACTTACTGACCAAAACCGTGGCCGCCAGCAGGAAGATTCCGACGCCCGCCTGAATGAACCCGCCGTAAACACCAATCAAGAAATAGACGCCGATCGACAGCCAGCCAGTGTTGTTCCGTTTCGCTGAGTCAGATTCCTGAATCCAACGCTTGGGATTGATCAGCAAGACAAACAGCATCACAACCATCAACCCGCCGATCACGTACCGCATCTGATCGGCACTCAACTCCGACGCCAACCACGCCCCTAGCATGGCCCCGATCACCGCAGGCACAAACAGCCACGCCGATCCCCGATAATCGACGGTCCCAGATTTTCGAAAGCCAAAAATCCCAACCGCGGTTTGGAAAATAATGCCAACTCGATTGGTGCCGTTGGCAATGTTCGGCGGCAAGCCACACACGAACATAAAGATCGGCAGCGTGACTAAGGATCCCGAACCGGCCAGCGTGTTGATCACGCCCGCAATCACTCCCGCGACCGCAAAGAGAATCCATGTCGCGATGTCGGAGGATAGAACTTCAGGCACGACAAGGATCGATCAGAAAACGGCAATCAGCGCAGACGAGAGACAGCACGCAGTATACCTGAGCGCACATAACCCACGTGGCGTTTTCGAGCGATTGGCAGACGATTTTTATCTCGCCTTAGATCAAAGGCACCCTACACCGAAGACATTTTCGCGGGTGAGCACACGAGCTTTTTCTCGTTGGCAACTCGGCCACACTTGGTACAGACAAACTTCGGCTGATTCACGTTAATGATGTATTCAGCGAGGTCTTTCTTGAGCAACTTCTTGAGCTCACAAAGTTTTTTAGCCATCGTGGAAAATCCAAAACTCGGAACACTACAAAGAACTTAATGCCTCGCACAGCTGCTACCATGCGAGGCACCGACTGAAGAAACCTACTTTAGAACTCGGCAACGACTTCACCGCCGTCGCGAGTTGACATTGCTCGCCAACTCGCGAGGTCAATCGCATCGGCAACAAAACGAGTCGAACCATCGACATTGGTCACATTCACGCCGCCCGAGTGATAACTGCGGGAGGTAATTGCAGCAAAGGTCGGATCAGTGTCAGACGTCCCCTCTTGTCGACTGGTCCAGTCGCAATCCAGAGTTTCACCCGCTCCTGTCAGCGGCACGACTGTGTTTGGTGTAAAGACAGACGTAAAACTCGAGTGATGTGCTCGACCATCAACCCATTCGGTATGCCCCGTTTGCCGGATACTGTCAATACTCCCACGGCCGTCGTTTGGCAGCGAAGCGATTGCTTCTGGGTTGGTCGGAATATCTGTCGGAGCACCATCGCCATTGCGGAAGTAAGGGTTGTAACCCTTCACTTCAGCGAACATCAGCGTGTTACTTGTTCCGTCAAAAATGCCACTGATTTCCTGTTGCTGGCCAACCGTTACCGCACCATTGCCAACGGAACCATTCGCCGGGCCGTACAAAAACCAAGTGCCTGCGTTGGCACCGTAATTCAGCGGATAGTGCTCAGGTAAACCGTCATCTCCCAGCCGAACTTCGTCTCGCACTTCGCTGGGGCACAACAGAGTCGGAATTCGCGTGGAGGCCAATCGAACCCGATCGCCACCAATCTGAATGAACTCATTGATTTCGTCTACATTGTCCTTGTAAGCAAAAGAAAAATCGATTTCACTCGACAGGTTCGCTTGCTCAATAAACGGGAGCAGTTGGGCCTGAATAGACCAGCCCGCGTTGCCAGCTCCATCGGCAGTAGGACGTAGCCACGAAGCGGGCAGCTTTTGGAAAGCCGACTCGTAATTCAACGTCGCCAAACCAAGCTGACGACAGTTGTTCGCACAAGAAACGCGGCGAGCAGCTTCGCGAACCTGCTGAACGGCGGGCAGCAACATCCCCATCAGAATGCCAATGATGGCAATCACGACCAACAATTCCACCAAAGTGAAACCAGAACGAGAACGACGGAAATTTACAGAGGACGACGAATGTGAAAAATGAATACACATGGCAAGACTCTCAGCCAAAAACCAATGGACAGTCCAGCGCGAAAACGAATCGCGTTGGTGCTGCCGAGCGTGGCTGGCTGGGTTGGCACACCGTCGTCGATCTGAAAAAAGAAGATCGAGGTGCCCAACGTGGCTTGCTGCGTCGTCGGAAAGCGTTTAATGTTTAGTTGAGACTGAATCTCAACAGCGGTGCAAATTATCGCCGTTTTCTAATCTGTGGCAATAGGTTTCCAGCAAGATTCCGCCATTAAATCCGGATTTTTCGAAGCTAAGGTAAAATGACGACACCTCCTGACGATCCTTCAAAGGGTGATGATCTAGGCGAGGAAGTGAATCCGTTGGCGCCTCAGCTGCCGAAAATCATCAAATTTGAATCGCTCGCTCGCTGCGGCGACGAAATCTGGATCGAAAGCGAAGGCCAAATCTATCGGCTTCGGAAAACCCGCCAAGGCAAATTGATTCTGACCAAGTGACCGCTCGCGATGCGAGTGACGCTCATCCTGCCTGCCAACTCAAAACGGTACCTCGCGATTCGCAGAAGCCGACACGGACTCAACTTGTTGCCGGACGTCCGCAAATGGTATCTCGCCGCAATATCCGAACAGCTTGTGAGATGAAAGTTTGGCTCGCGTGATCGCTGGCGAACGAAGCCCGCAGAGAAACCTAGCGACACTACGGCTGTCAGCCAGTGCGGCGGGATGCTTCTCAATCAACGGCCCGACTGAGTCAAGCACATCAGGATCGATCGCTGCCGTTTCGAAGGGCGAGATCTCGGCGCTTTGCTCGCCCGTGCAACAAGAGCAGACGCCACACGGCTCATCCAAAGGTTGCCCAAAATGCGCCGACAACGTGCCAGCCTGACACTCACTCGCCCGAGCCAACTGAAACACTTGATCAATGCGATTCACTTCCGCCTTTTCGCGTTCCTCAGCAGCCGAAAAATACGATTCAGCAAGCTCTTCCACTGAATCGATCGGCTTTAGCTTTCGATAACCATGAACCAAGCCTGTCGCTCGCAATTCCAGCCAGCCTTTCTCGGCAAAGTAATCCAGTGCACGGACTGCGCGAGAGCGATCACAGCCCAGCTTTTCGATGGCTTCGCTCATGTCCAAGTAAAACCAAACCGATTTTTTCTTTGCACACGCCAACAACTGTTTCGCAAACGTTTGTCGCTCACCTTCAAAATTCGACAAGATTTCAGAGGACGGCACGTTCGCTTTAAACTGATAGGAATCGTATCTAGGCGAAGTTGATTCGAGAAAGCCGTCCAGTTCCAAGTTGGTTAACATCGTTTTGACGACCAGCGATTTGATGTCACACAAATTACCAAGCTTGATCTGGCTGATGAAAAACTCGCTCTCTTGCCGGTCAATCTCGCGAACAAATCGCTCAATCGACGACCGAGATGGCGTGTCTCCGTAGACGAAATTCTCCAGCACGATCCGGTCTTCGGGAACCAACAACAATTCACACCGAGAAACTTCGCCGTCACGCCCTGCCCGCCCAATCTCTTGAGCATAGTTCTCTAATGATTTTGGCGGATTGAAATGGTAGACGTAGCGAATATCGGATTTATCGATCCCCATCCCGAAAGCAATCGTAGCCACCACGATCTTGTTGGGCTCTGTCATGAACCATTCCTGCACCCGCGAACGATCCTCGGTGTCCATACCCGCATGATATGCCTTCGCATCCAATCCGGCGTTGACGCAAGCGTTCGCAATGTCGACGGCCGTCTTTTGCAAAGACACATACACGATCGTTGAACCCGGCGGATTCGATTTCAAACGCTGCAGCAACTGAGGCAAACGTTCTTGCTGGCTCAAAACACACGACTTCAAATGCAAGTTGGGGCGAAAGAAGTCGGTACAGATCGCGTCATCGGCTTGAATATCAAACGCATCACGAATGTCTTGCTGAACCGTTGGGGTGGCGGTCGCCGTCAACGCCAGCACGCGTTCGACGCCAAGGTTTCTCGCCACCATGGCCAGCTTCAAGTAGTCGGGGCGAAAATTGTGCCCCCACTGACTGATGCAATGCGCTTCGTCGATCGCAAACAGAGAGATTTTGATTCCCTCCATCGAGCTACGAAATCGCTCGTTGAAAAAACGCTCCGGTGCGACGTATAGAAGTTTCGCGGTGCCGGATCGCAGTTGCTCCATCGCCGTTCGATACTCGTCCCACGAAAGGCTCGAATCCAAACGCACCGCAGCAATGCCTCGCGATTGCAACTGGTCAATCTGATCCTTCATCAAGGCAATCAGAGGGGACACAACCACCGTCAATCCGTCCAGCATCAACGCGGGCAGTTGGTAGCAGAGCGACTTTCCGCCTCCCGTCGGGAACACGGCCAACGCACTGTCGCCGCGTAGCAAGCTGCCAATGACTTCCGGCTGACCTTCGCGAAATTCAGACCAGCCGAAGTGCCGCTGCAAAACCTGAACGGGATCCTGAGAACTTTCATTGCTCATATCGCTCTACCGTCGAAAAGAGTGTGTCAGTCACAAAGATGGACAAAAGTATACCTGTTTGTCCAAACGAGGCAACCAGCCACTCTTTCGCGCTGTAATCACCAGCGTTGTAATTTCGTGCAGCCAAAGCTACATCGAGAACCCTTTTCCGACTTCTGGTGGAGCAGGAGCATACTTCAGTGGCTCCATGGATGTTCCGGCGCGGCCCTGTGAGAGACTTCGCATCGCACTGGAATAACCGACCAATTCCGCCAGCGGTGCTTCGGCGACGATCGTCGTGATTTCAAGATTCGTATCAGACTCAACAATCTGGGCGCGGCGCTGAGCAAGATCACTGACAAAGTCGCCGTAGTACTCTTCAGGCGTGGTGATCGTCAGCTTCATGATCGGCTCGAGAAGCGTTGGACCGGCCTGCTGCAAAGCGGCCTCGAATGCTTCACTGGCCGCAATCGCAAACGCCATCGGCGTCGAGTCTTCGCTAGATTCGGCACCGGTCAACGTCACACGAATTCTTGTCAGTGGGAAACTACCGATCGGGCCACCACTTTCACCCCGCGCTTTGATTTCGTCCTTGATCGTCTGCACAAACTCTGGATCGACCGCGTCGACCGGTAAACGATTGAGCACCTTCACTCCGGACTCGACCGTATCGTCTGGCTCCATCTTGATCGTTAGCTTGCCAAAAATCTGCTGACCATCAATCAACCGATTGCATTGACCGGTCACCGTTGTTTCGCCCTCAACCGATTCACGATAGGAAACACGTGGCTTGTGAACCTTCACGTCCAGCTTGAAGTCTCGCAGCAGTTTATTCTTGATCACTTCCAGATGCAGTTCGCCCATACCCGAAATCAATGTCTGCCCGGTATCCTCATTCTCCTTCGCCTTGAACGTCGGATCCTGTCGCTTAAGCAGTTCCAGCGTTTCCCCCAACTTCTCTCGGTCTGAAGTCGATTCCGGCTCGATCGCCATCTCGATCACGGTTTCAGGAAACACGATGGACTCAAGCAGAATGGGCGATTTCTGATCGCACAACGTATCACCCGTCACAGCGAAACGCGGACCGATCACGCCCACGATCTCGCCCGGCCCGATCGAGTCAATCTGGCCCTCACGGTCTTTTTTAGTCGCGTGGATCTGCCACAACTGAGCCACGTTTTCTTTCTTGTCCTTGGAAGGGCAATGAACCCGAGAGTTCGATTTCAAACTTCCAGAATAAACACGAATCCAATACAGGTCGCCCGTTTTTGCAGGGAGGATTTTAAAAACCAAACCGGCGAAGGGTTCTTTGGGATCCGGCTTTCGTTGTTCGGTCGCGTTGGTTTTCTTTTTCGGATTCAATCCTTCGACCGGCGGTCGATCCAACGGGCTGGGCAGATAGTACTTGACGCTGTCGAGCACTCCTTGAACCCCCATACCGTGCAACGCCGAACCGCACACCAACGGCTGGATCTTTCCCTCCAACGTCGCGCCACGAATCACCTTGCGAATCAAATCGTTGGAGATCGGTTTTTCTTCAAACGCAAGCTCCGCCATTTCATCGCTATATTCATACAACGTTTCTAGCATCTGCTCGCGAGCAAACTCGGCTTCGTCAGCCAACTCCTCCGGGATCGGAGACTCGTTAACCTTCTTCCCCTCATCTTCAAAGGTGACGTACTTCATTTTGACTAGGTCGATAACCGCGCGAAACGAGTTATCGACATGCGCCGGACCTTCGCCAACCGGCAGTTGGATCGGCACCGGATTAGCACCCAGCCGGTTCTTGATCTCACCCAAAACGCGCTCGAAACTAGCACCTTCTCGGTCCAGCTTATTGATGAACGCGACTCGCGGGACGTTGTACCGATCCGCCTGACGCCAGACCGTTTCACTTTGAGCCTCAACGCCTTCGCGTGCACTGAACACAACGACGGCCCCATCAAGCACTCGCAAACTACGCTCGACCTCCGCCGTGAAATCAACGTGGCCGGGAGTATCGAGCAGGTTGACGTGGACATCTTTCCAGTCGAATGTCACACAAGCGGAATAAATCGTGATGCCACGATTCTGCTCTTCCACATCGTCGTCAGTCGTCGTTGTCCCGCTGTCCACTTTACCAACGCGGTGCTTCGATCCGCTGATAAACAGCATCCGCTCGGTAACCGTCGTCTTCCCTGCATCGATATGGGCAATGATGCCGATGTTCCGGAGATTTTGAAGTTTGCGTGCCATGAGAAAGGAGTTTAAAGGGTACAGTTTTCAGGGTACAGGGTTCAGGAACATTAGATTTCACGTTGACCGAATGTTTCACACAAGTCCGAATTTCAAATTCCGACCCCCGACTGCCGTTTGATGTTCGCGCATAACAAAACCGCTTTGGTGAGAACCAAGCGGTTTTGCAGTTTTTGATTTAAAGTCCTACCAAGCGAAGTGGGCAAACGCCTTGTTGGCTTCCGCCATCCGGTGAGTGTTTTCGCGGCGAGTCACAGCGGCACCTTCACGGTTGAACGCGGCGACCAATTCGTCGGCCAAACGCAAGTGAGTTGGGCGTCCCTTCTTTTCGCGAATAGCGAGCAGGATCCAGCGAATCGCCAACGACTGCTGACGCGATCGGTTGACCTGCATCGGCACCTGGTACGAAGCACCACCGACTCGCTTGGAGCGAACCTCAACATGCGGCTTCACGTTTTCGACAGCCTGAGTGAAAACCTCAATCGGTTCCTGATCGGGAACTCGTTTTTTGATTTCATCCAGTGCGTTATAGAAAACCGATTGCGCGATGGATTTCTTTCCATCCCACATCAAGCAGTTAATAAACTTGCTGGCGAGGAGCGAGTCAAATTTTGGATCCGGCTTCAGTTGAGTCCGGCTGGCGGTAATTCTACCCATGATGTTTCAGCGAAAATACGTTGTTCGTTACTTGAAAAAATATGTGCGAGCAGTCGGTTACGGCTTCTTGGCTCCGTAGCGGCTTCGCGATTGACGTCGTTTGTCGACGCCCAGTGTGTCTTGAGCACCACGAACCACTTGATAACGCACACCCGGCAGGTCACGAACGCGACCACCGCGAATAAGCACAATCGAGTGTTCCTGGAGGTTGTGACCTTCACCCGGGATGTAAACCGTAACTTCTTTCCCGTTGGAAAGACGCACACGCGTGATCTTCCGCAACGCCGAGTTCGGCTTTTTCGGCGTCATGGTACGGACTTGCAGACACACGCCCTGCTTCTGAGGACATCGCTCCAGCACGGGAGCTTTGGTCATCTTCCGCTTGGATTTGCGGCCCTTACGTACGAGTTGGTTAATCGTTGGCATACTGTGTATATCCGGTCGAGTCTGTTTTTCTATTCTCGGGCTACCCGATTCGCTGAAAAACGAATGGAAGCCCGTAAAAATATTCGATTAATTGAATTTGTCAACGGCAAATGTGCTGCAAAAGCAGCATACCGACCCCACGCCGTCGGTGGGATCGATCAAACGAGTGGTTTTTACACCCCTCCATCAAGCTCATCCTGCCATTTCTTGAGCTCATCCCACTGCCCATCGGCAGCCATACGCCCCTGTTGAGGCCAAGTCGTTGGATTGCGAGTCGCCATCAAACCACCCTGAGCAGCAAGGATTTCCTTGATCTTTTCGGCATCGGACGAAGCCAAGTCACTAAATGAATGAATCCCGGCTTCATTGAGCAGTTCAGCGATTTTCGGCCCAATTCCTTCGATCTTCGTCAGGTCATCTGGTGTGACAGCAGGATTTCCTCCATCAAGCTCATCCTGCCACTTCTTCAGCTCGTCCCACTGCCCATCGGCAGCCATACGAGCCTGTTGTGGCCATGTCGTTGGATTACGAGTCGCCATCAGACCACCCTGAGCAACAAGGATTTCCTTGATCTTTTCGGCATCCGCCGCAGCCAAATCACTAAACGAATGAATCCCGGATTCATTGAGCAGCTCAGCAATCTTTGGCCCAACGCCTTCGATCATCGTCAAGTCATCAGCCTTGGTGGCAGCAGGTTTTCCGCCATCCAGCTCATCCTGCCATTCCTTCAACTTATCCCAGTCACCCGAAGCCGCCAGCTGAGCCTGATCTGGCCAAGTAGACGGGTCATGGTTGGCAAAGTTTCCTTCGGCGGATTCGAGCATTTGTCGAATCTGGTCGGGAGAACTGGCTGCCAACTGAGCATAAGTGTTAATGCCATTGGCGTTAAGAACTTCCGCGATCTTCGGGCCGACGCCTTCGATCTTGGTCAAATCCTCTGAGGCAACCTGTGGGGCTGACTCTTCTACCGGAGCTACCGGAGCCGCAGTCGGTGCCGCCGCAACTGGCTCGGCGCCTGCCGCTGGAGCCGGTGCACTGGCACCGCCCGGATCTTTACCACCGTCCAACACTGCTTGCCACTCAGCCAGTTTGTCCCATTCACCCGATGCAGCCAGTTGTGACTGATCCGGCCATGTCGTCGGGTCGTGGACCGCGAACTGTGGACCGGCACCTGACAATATTTCTTTGATTCGATCAGGGTGAGTGATCGAGAGCGTGACGTAGTTGTCAACTCCAGCAGCCACTAGGATTTCGGCAACCTTCGGTCCGATTCCCTCGATGCGAGTCAAATCGTCTTTGCCATCGACTGTCGTTGGAGCCGGTGAACCGCCCCCCGCCAACAACGATGCCAAACCATCCGGAGCCGCTCCGCCGGCACCTGCGTCTGCACCAAACCCGCCGCCGCTTGGGCCACCGCTGGTTGGTTCAGCCGCATCAAGCAACGGAAAGGATTCTTCCAACGTCTGAGTTGGAGTCGCCGCCGCAGCTTGCATGGCTTCCAAGTTGTACTGAACATCGGACTCTTGGAAGTTTCGGAAACCGGTTCCTGCCGGAATCAAGTGACCAAGGATCACGTTCTCTTTCAAACCCACCAAGTTGTCGACTTTTCCCTGCAACGCAGCCTCGGTCAACACCTTCGTAGTTTCCTGGAACGAGGCAGCTGAGATGAAACTGGAACTTTGAACCGAAGCCTTCGTGATACCCAGCAACTGAGTTTCGTACTTCGCCATTCTTGGTTTGGCAAACTTCGCTGGCGTTCCACCTTCGGTCTCGATCTTCAGGTTGGTTTCCTCAAGCAAATCTTTCGGAACGACCTGCCCTTTGTTGAAGCCACTGGCACCCGGATTGGTCACGCGAACGCAATCGGCCACTTCATTGTTGACCGTCTGGAAATCGAAACGGTCCAGAATCATTCCCGGCAACAAGTGAGTATCACCAGGTGATTCAACTTTTACCTTACGCAGCATTCGAGCAATAATGATCTCGACATGCTTATCGTTGATCTCCACTCGCTGGCTACGATAAACCGATTGGATTTCGTGTTGTAGGTACTGCTGAACCGCTTCTTCGCCAGAGACGCGAAGGATATCGTGCGGAACGAGTGGACCATCGACCAATTGCTGGCCCGCTTTGACGATATCGCCCGAGTGAACTCGGAATCGTTTTCCTGGCGGAACAAGGTGCTCGACCTCTAGGCCGCTTTCGCCCTTGACCATGATCGTTCGCTTACCGCGTTTCTTTTCGGCAAGAATCTCGACCGTACCGTCGATCTCGGCCACAACCGCTGGATCTTTCGGCTTCCGAGCTTCAAAAATCTCAGTAACACGCGGCAGACCTCCAGTAATGTCCGAGACGCCTGAAGCTTCACGTGGGATTTCCGCCACAGTCGAACCAGCAGAAATGGCCTGCCCTTCTTCGACCATGATGTTGGCTCGTTCAGGCAAGTAGTAGACATCCAGCGGCTTGCCGTCTTCGCCTTCGACCACAATCTGAGGGTGCATATCGCCTTTGAAGTCAATAATCGTACGACGGATCGTACCACTGGCCTCCTTTTCGGTGGCCATGGTTTCGCCATCAACGATATCTTCAAAGCGAATCTTACCAGCGACTTCGGACATAACCGGAATCGCGTGCGGGTTCCAAGTACAAACGACCTGACCTGCTTTGACTTCATCGCCCTCGCTGACCTGCAGCGTCGAACCTTGAGGAATCTTGTGAGTCTCAAGCTCACGACCACGGGCATCCAGAATCGCGACCTCACCGTTTCGGTTCAGTACGACGGTATCGCCCTTGTCATTGGTCACGTAACGCATGCGAGTGATGCGAACCACGCCAGCCTTCTTGATCGCTTTCTGGTTATCTTCGGTAACCGTGTTAGCAACACCACCGATGTGGAACGTACGCATGGTCAACTGTGTACCCGGTTCACCGATCGACTGAGCCGCGATGATTCCGACTGCCATACCTTCTTCGACCATATCGCCGGTCGACATGTCCATTCCATAGCAACAACGGCAGACACCCAAAGGAGCTTCGCACGTCATTGGGCTGCGAACTTGGATCTTTTCGAGACCCATTTTTTCGATCTTTGCCGCGATATCCGGATCGATCATCTGGTTCTCACGAACCACGACTTCATCGGTCACCGGATTCACGATGTTCTGACGCGAGACACGACCGTTGATCGCAGTCGCCAACCGAACCTCAACCTGCTCACCACGATAAATCACACCTTTGGTGATACCGCGAACCGTGCCGCAGTCCTCCATCGTGATCACAACATTCTGAGCGACGTCGGCCAGCTTACGAGTCAGGTAACCCGAGTCAGCGGTCTTAAGGGCGGTATCCGCCAAACCTTTACGAGCACCGTGTGTGGATGAGAAATACTCCAACACCGACAAGCCTTCGCGGAAGTTCGCCTTAATCGGCGTCTCGATGATTTCGCCCGACGGCTTAGCCATCAAACCACGCATTCCCGCCAGCTGTCGAATCTGTTCCACACCACCACGAGCACCCGAGTCCGACATCAAGAACACAGGATTAACATAGCCCATGCCGCCGCGATCATCGGCAGCCATCTCGGCCATCATCTCTTTGGTAATTTGCTCTCGGGCGTGCGTCCACGTATCGAGCACTTTGTTGTAGCGCTCTTGCTCAGTAATGACTCCACGCTCGTAGTGCTTGCGGAATTTCAAAACTTCTTTCTCAGCGGCAGCAACGATTTTCTCCTTGGACTCGGGAGTCACCAGATCGTCGGTCGCGAAAGACAAACCACTACGTGTACTCTCGCGGAAACCCAACTGATTCATGTCATCCAGCAAATCGATCGTCTCACGACGGCCCAGCAACTGATAACAATCGGAAATCACGGTCGCCAGATCGCCACTCTTCATCGAGTAGTTGTAGAAGTCCATTCCCTCGGGCAACATCATGTTGAACAGAATGCGACCGTAGGATGTTTCGATGATCGGATCTGAATTGCGTTCCTCATCGTTCAAGCGAACGTTCCGTCCCTTTTCGAGGCGAACCTTAATCTTCGCATGGAGCTTGATCACGCCCTGTGCAAACGCATGATCGGCTTCATCCAACGAGGAGAAGATCATCCCTTCGCCCGTTTGGTTAGGGAGCATCAACGTGACGTAGTAGCAACCCATCACCGTGTCCTGCGAAGGACTCATGATTGGCCGGCCATTCGACGGAGCGAAAATGTTGTTGGTCGAAAGCATCAACGTGTGAGCTTCCACCTGTGCTTCGATCGAAAGCGGCAAGTGAACCGCCATCTGGTCACCATCGAAGTCCGCATTGAATCCTTTGCAGACCAGCGGGTGAAGATGGATCGCGTTGCCTTCGACAAGAGTCGGTTCGAACGCTTGAATACCCATCCGGTGCAATGTCGGAGCACGGTTAAGCAGGACCGGGTGGTTCTGAATCACCTGCTCAAGGATATCCCAAACTTCTTCGTCCTTACGCTCAAGCATCTTCTTGGCTGACTTGATCGTATCCGCGTGGCCCATCTCTTTGAGCCGGCGAATGATGAACGGCTGGAACAATTCAAGCGCAATTTTCTTGGGCAAGCCACACTGGTGCAGCTTCAAACGCGGGCCCACCACGATCACCGAACGGGCCGAGTAATCAACTCGCTTACCCAGCAGGTTTTCACGGAATCGACCTTGCTTACCTTTGATCATGTCCGTCAGCGATTTCAGCGGACGATTGCTACTGCCCAACACCGGACGCTTACAGCGGTTGTTGTCAAAGAGCGCGTCGACCGACTGCTGAAGCATCCGCTTCTCGTTGCGAATGATGACCTCTGGAGCATTCAGGTCGACCAACTTACGCAGACGGTTGTTCCGGTTGATGATACGACGATACAAATCGTTCAGGTCGCTGGTTGCAAAGTTTCCACTGTCCAGCAAAACCAACGGACGCAAATCCGGCGGGATCACGGGGATCACATCCAGCACCATCCACTCAGGCTTGTTGTCACTGTCACGAATCGATTCAACAATCTTCAATCGATTAGTCAAATCCTTCCGCTTCTGCTTCGATCCGGTCTCAGCCAGTTCGGCGCGAAGATCGTTGGACAGGTGAACCAAATCCATGTCGCCAAGCAAATCGCGAACCGCATCGGCCCCCATGGCCGCTTTGAAACTGGTCGGTCCAAATTCTGCCTTCGCAGCGCGGTACTCTTCCTCGGTCAGTAGTTGCTTTTCCTCAAGCTCCGAAGTGCCGGGATCGGTCACCACGTAATCTTGGAAGTAAATCACTTTCTCTAGGCTGCTGGTCTTCATGTTCAGCAGGTTGCCCAAACGACTAGGCATCGCCTTGAAAAACCAAATGT
>CAZLYM010000028.1:19518-25907 GCA_964563475.1 uncultured Pirellulaceae bacterium | reverse complement strand
GAACAGTGCTCAAAGGTGCTGGGCACAGTTGAGACGGAGGTCTGCGATCAATAGTTCGCGGTAGTCGGGGTCACCGCATGCTGGAGCGTTTTTGCTCGAACGAATCTAGAATAGAACCTAGAATCTCGCGCGATTCTTCCGGCTCCTTTTCGCTCGCATTGTATCGATCGTACTGTTGCTTGATCTGACCGCGGGTCAGCAAGGTCGAACCATTTTCGATCGATTCCCCCAATGACTTGGCCGCAACACGACGTTTATCTGTGGGGTTTGAGGTCTGGCTGGCAAAATCGACCAGTTCGCGTTGAGCCAGCGGGGTGCCTAGGTTCGACAGAATTTCGCTGGCACTTTCCTCGAGACCCGGTCGGTAGAGCAGGCCGGCCAACTGGGTCTGATGCGGTCCCAATTCGTAGAAACTAAACTTTGAGCGGTCCGAAGAGATTTTTGCCAGCCATTTCGCAGCCGTCACTGCGTGCCGATACCGATCTCCAACCGAGACGTTAAACAAGTCAGCATCGTCAAGACTCGCAGCCCGAAGAATGTTGAACACCAGTGGCTCGCCATCAATCGCAACCGGAAACGAGTACGTCAGTGGATCGTTTGCGATCATTCGAGCGACCGAGCCGTTTTGTTCGCCGTCGCGAATCATTAGCCCGATGGGCATTCGAGCCGTACGGAAATCGGATCGTAACTGTCGAACCAATTCATCAAATCGAGGTTGAACGAGCGTTTCGGAGATCAACATCAGGCTGACATCGGGATCGCTTGTCGCAATGTCAAAAAAGTTTCGGCTGGTGGATGCCGAACGTCCATTCATTCCGGCCGACAGCAGTGAACCGGCAACCGTCTGTGCGATCTCCAGCCGATGATGCCCAACCAAGCCTGTCTTACGCTGGTAAGTATTGGCAAGGAAAACAGCCAGTTTGACCGCGTGGCTGCTGCCTGGGTAAGCGACTTCCGGGGCCAGCCGATCGATCGTGTTGAGTGCGGCGAATTGCAGGTGACGATCGCCCAGCATGATCGCTTGGATAACCGGAGGCATTCGATTTCCGGCTGAGTAAAAGATATCGGCTCCGCCCATCTCGGTCAGTAATTCACAGCATGCGATTGCTGCTGGAATGGCTTTCTTTTGGACTGCAAATTTTAACAGGTCGTTGATCTGGTGCGAGTCGATGGTGCCAATCGCGTTCGGCAGATCTTTGAAAAACGCTTCCGTAGTGACCACCGCCGATTCACCTTCGGTTCCGATCAGGCGTTTGGCGGCCTCAAGCTGCGTTAAGAGATACAGACGCCGAATTGAATTTTCGCGCGGGTTGATTCCGTATGCTTCTCCTGCCAAGCGGGCTGCTTCGATCCGTGAAGCGGTAGCCACCGTGACGCGACGGGGCTGCAATCGCTTGGTTTCTGTGCCCCAACGCCAAACGGTCACCAGCTGATCCAGTGAGCCGCGAACGGTTTGCCTGCCTGTCAGTAGCGCGTCGACTCGAGACTGTAAACGTGACACTAGCTGAGAGGAGTCCGGTATCTGATGCCCTTGCTTGCGAATCGCCTGACCGAGCATCGATCGAACTTGTGCTGTTTCGTTGATGTTCAAGGCTGCGGCAGCCAAGACATCGGCAACTCCTTCACCGCGGTAGTTGGATAGCGTCGATAACGCACGTAGTGATTCGGTACGCACGACTGGCTGATTGGCAACGGCACCTCCGCGAAGCAGTGGAATGGACTGCGGGCCCATGTGCATTAGTGCGCCGCGAACGCCTGGGAAGACATCTTGCTTGTCCGGGTCCGCAAACACTTCGATCAGTGCGGCGATCGCCGTCGGTCCGATACTTCGCAAGCTGCGAAAGGCTCGTGATCGAATCGCGATATTTTGATCGTTCAATTTTCCGATCAGTTGTTCAAGCTGGTCGGGGCTCTCTCGGAATTGACGGTTTGCCGCCATCATTTGACGCGAGAATTCTTGGCTCTCAGGAGCAAGCTCTTGAGTGGCGTGTAATTTAAAAAAGAAATCGCTGCCCATCGCGCGAACGAGGTCCGCTTGTTGCTGACCGTCCAGATCGACCGACATCAGTTGCGACAGATAAAATTTGGCAAAATCGAATTGCCCTAGGTCCAGCATGACCTTGACCGCTTTGGCCAGTTGGGTGGGCGTACGAGGATCGGATTGCTTGACCGACCGAATCAACAATCTGGCCGTCGGTGATACATCTGGGCCAAGCTCTGGTTCTTCCACACTTCCTGAAGGCCTGGGCTCAAGTGCAGAAGTGCCTGCGCCGCCAAATGGATTTTCCTGAGCGCAGCCGATACCGACCAACATCAGTGTCAGGATCGCGGCGACAGCCATAGATAAAATCAGCGGACGAATACGGACGATGACGGAAGTTCCCGGTACAGTAATCAGTAGGTGAGCGAACAAAGGGGGTGATCGTCGAAATCAGGTTCGTCTGATCAGACTTGCATCAATTTTAACGATTGTAGCGATTGACTCCGTTTCGTCTGGCCAACCACTTGCTGTCGGACATTCGACGCCCTCATTCTTGGGCCATTATCTCGGGATTCTGGTGGTTCTCAAGCCGTTCCATCAGGGCTCAGGCGAGCCTGCCAGGCAGCGACTTGCTGAGCCACACGGGTGGGAGCCGTCGAGCCTTCGCTTTGGAAAGCAGCCACCGCGTTTTTCACGCCAAGCACATCATAAACAGAGTTATCGAGTGTAGAATCCAGCGCTTGAAAATCTTCCAAAGAAAGTTCAGCTAGGGTGACCGATTTTTCCGTCGCCGAGCGTACCAGCTGGCCGATCAAATGGTGGGCTTTTCGCTGCGGAGTCCCGCGTTTAATGAGGTATTCCATCAGAGTGGTCGCATCGAGGAACCCTTTTTCCAGCCGGGACTCGATCGAATCTCGTTTCAGAACGGCCCCGGAGACCAGAGGAGCGGCTAGTTCTAGGCAGATTTCGATGGTGTCGACCGCGTCGAAGAGCGGAGGCTTGTCTTCCTGGAGATCTCGGTTGTATGCCAATGGCAGGCCCTTGGTCAGCACGAGTAGTGTTTGCAGATCGCCAATCACTCGTGCCGATTTCCCTCGCGTCAGTTCCAGCACGTCGGGGTTGATCTTTTGAGGCATGATCGACGATCCGGTGCAGAATTCGTGCGGCAGCTGGATGAAATCAAACTCGACCGTCGCCCACAGAATCCATTCTTCTGCCCAACCGCTTAAGTGAATGGCAATCGTGGTCAAGCAGAATGCGGTCTCCAGAACAAAATCACGATCGCTGGAAGAGTCGATGCTATTGGCAACGATTCCATCGAAGCCTAGGCGTTTGGCGGAGTTTTGTCGATCGATTGGCAACGTGGTTCCGGCCAGCGCCGCCGTCCCGAGGCTGCATAGGTTGAGTCGCTTTCGGCAATCGGCCAGACGTTCGCGATCCCGCTGGAATTTTTCGGCATACGCCAACCAGACGTGGTTGGCCAGAACTGGCTGAGCCCGTTGCAAGTGAGTGTAGGCGGGGACAATCGTATCGGCGTCTTGAACGCAGCGCCCGACAAACGCTCGCTGTAGATCAAGCAGCAGTGCGTCGATGCGGTCAATCGCATCACGCGTCCACAACCGGAGATCGGTCGATACTTGATCGTTGCGGCTGCGGCCGGTGTGCAGTTTCCGACCAACGTCTCCCAGTTTGTCGATCAGTGCCTGTTCGATATTCATGTGAATATCTTCGAGCGATTGTTTTGTCTGGAACGAGCCGTCGTCTAGCTGGCCCTTGATCTCAGTCAGGGCATCGACGATTTGTCGGCATTCGTCAGCAGAAATGATCTGCTGATCGGCCAGCATTTGAGCATGGGCAATGCTCCCGGTGATATCCTGCGGATAAAGCCGGCGGTCGAAGCTGATGCTTTCTGAAAATCGTTCGACTCGCTGGTCGACGGCTGAATCAAACGCACCGCTGCGGCTGGGACTGGACAAGCTGGGCCTCGAAGGGAAAAAATTTATCTCGGGGTGGCGTTCTGTGCTGTGCCCACAGCGGGGCCCGATCTCAGATCGCCGAATAGTCCGCCTGATCGTAAACCTTGGCAAAAATAGTGTCAAACCAGGGCTTTTTAGGACGCTCTTTACCTCACCAAAATGGCTCAGGTTGGTTGAGCCGTTGCAGACGGGCGTTAAACTATGGCAACACTTACTAAGACAACGCTCACGAACGATCATGAATGTGTTTGGCGCGAAGCGTAATTGAATCCGCTCGGCCGCATGATGCTGGAGAAAATGGAATGACGCCTCAAACAAACATCTGCACGAATCGCATTTCTGTGTGCCTGACGATCGCCGTCGTTCTGACGGGGCTATCGCCGCTTGTGCTGTCGGCAGCAGCAACGGGGCCTCAGAGCAATTCCCAAGCCAACGGAAGCACTCAGAAATCGGAGGCATCGGCGGAGGCAGACCCAAAAGTTCGAGACAAAAATGAGGAACGCGGTTTGGATGATGCCTGGAAAACGTTTCGTCCCAAAGGCATGGAGGCTTCGTTTGAGATGCCGAAATCTCCGAAACTGCGTGAGCGTTCGTTTACCCCGGTCGTTGACGAGCCACCGATCAAAGTGCACTTACATTCGGCAACCGTGCAAAATTCAGAGATCATGTTTGTTGCGGGCTGGCATGATTTGCACACGATTCCTCGCAATGCGTTGGAACAACAGGAAGTTCTCGATGGAGCGGTGTCGACGGCCGTGGCAAACATGCTTGGCTCGATCATCGAAAAGAAAAAAGTTCAACTGGAACGATATCCGGGTCGAGAAATCACTTACCGGATCGCTGCGGGGAACGTGCTGTACCGCGTCGTCGAACGCGTTTATCTTGTGGGAGCCCGTCAGTACCAGTTTCGAATGCTGGCAAAAACCGATCGCTATGACCGATCTGCAGCCGATCGCTTTTTTGATTCGGTTCAGTTGCTCGATCCGGACAACGATCTGCCACCCCGCCCGCGTAATCGAAAAAGACGCTAGTCGCTCAGAAGCGCGACACAATTCAAGCATACGTAGACCCCCACCCACAGGCTCGCCACTAGGATGCTCAAACCTCAATTTCAACAACAACTCGAAACGACTCTGGACGACATTCGTTCCCAAGGCTTGTTCAAACAAGAGCGTTTGATCGCCAGCCCGCAATCTGCGTCAATCGAGATCAAACATTCCGCCGCAACGTCGACAGTGCAGGGGGTGCCGCCGACTTCGGAAGTGCTCAACTTCTGCGCGAATAATTACTTGGGCCTTGCGGACCACCCGGATTTAGTTGCGGCGGCGAAAGAGGCACTTGATTCGTTCGGCTACGGGATGTCATCGGTGCGTTTCATCTGTGGGACTCAAACCATTCATCGCCAGCTTGAACAACAACTGGCTCAATGGCTGGGCTACGACGACGCGATCCTCTACGCAGCCTGCTTCGATGCCAATGGTGGTTTGTTCGAACCACTTCTATCCGCCGAAGACGCAATCGTGTCGGATGCGTTAAACCACGCTTCGATTATTGATGGTATTCGACTGTGCAAGGCACAGCGTTACCGGTTTGCCAACGGCGACATGAGCGACCTGCGTGCTCAATTGCAAGCCGCAAAATCAGCCGGAGCCCGCAACATCATGATTGCCACCGATGGCGTTTTTTCGATGGATGGCTATCTGGCGAAACTGCCTGAAATCTGTGACCTTGCGGATGAATTCGAGGCTCTGGTCATGGTCGATGATTGCCACTCGACCGGCTTCATCGGGGCGGGCGGACGCGGAACAGCCGAATTGCTTGGGTGCGAAGGACGGATTGATCTTCTGACCAGTACCTTGGGCAAGGCTCTCGGGGGAGCGATGGGCGGATTCACATGCGGCAGCCAAGCGGTGATCGATTTGCTTCGGCAACGTTCTCGCCCCTATTTGTTCTCAAACACTCTCGCTCCTGCGTTGGCAGGCACCTCCCTTAAAGTGCTTGAACTGGTTAGCTCGTCCGAGGGCGATCGACTTCGAAAACAACTTGTCGAAAACGCGGCCCGTTTTCGAGAAGGTATTTCCGCCGCTGGCTTCACTGTTCCAGCAGGTCAACATCCGATTATACCCGTCATGCTGGGCGACGCACAAATAGCTCAAAAAATGTCAGCGGAACTGTTGGAACGCGGGATATATGCGATTGGCTTTTTCTTCCCGGTCGTCCCTAAAGGCAGTGCTCGGATTCGCACGCAAATGTCAGCAGCCCACTCGCCCGATCAAATTGATGCTGCGATCGCTGCGTTTACCGATGTTGGCAAGCAACTTGGTATCATTTGATTCTCTCTGACATTTCTCAATCTCTAAACCCAAACTTTGCTGGCAAACCCAAACCCACTATGAAAGCACTCGTTAAAGCCAAGTCGGAACCCGGCATCT
>CAZLYM010000028.1:7747-19418 GCA_964563475.1 uncultured Pirellulaceae bacterium | reverse complement strand
AAACCCAAACCCACTATGAAAGCACTCGTTAAAGCCAAGTCGGAACCCGGCATCTGGATGGAAGACGTTCCGGTGCCCTCGATCAAGCCGAACGAAGTTCTGATCAAAGTTCACCGAGCTTCGATCTGCGGCACGGACATGCACATTTATCGCTGGGATGAGTGGGCCCAAGCGAATGTCCCTGTGCCGAACGTGATTGGCCACGAGTACGGCGGGGAAGTGGTGGAGGTTGGATCGACGGTCCGCCGCGTGTCCGTCGGCCAACGAGTTTCAGGTGAGGGTCACGTCATTGGGAATCGGAGTCGCAATGCTAGGAAGGGAAGGTTTCACCTTGATCCGGATACCCGCGGCATCGGTGTTGACTTGCCGGGAGCATTTGCGGAATACGTTCGCTTGCCCGAGTTCAATGTTATCCCGCTTCCTGACGCCCTTCCGATGGACGTCGCCGCGATTCTCGATCCACTGGGCAACGCGGTTCACACGACACTCAGTTATGACTTGGTCGGCGAGGACGTGTTGATCACCGGCGCTGGGCCGATCGGGATCATGGCCGCCGCGGTAGCCAAAAAAGCGGGTGCGCGTCGGATCGTGATCACCGACATCGATCCCTGGAGGCTGAACTTTGCAAAGCAGATCAACCCGTTCATCCACGCCGTCAATGTCGCTGAGGAAAAGTTGACCGATGTGATGGCGAAAATTGGCATCAAAGAAGGTTTTGACGTCGGTTTGGAAATGAGTGGCTCTAGCGCCGCGTTCGATCAAATGGTCGATACCATGATCATGGGCGGCAACATCGCGATGCTGGGGCTACCCCCCAAACCATTCGAAGCCGATTTTGGAAAAATCGTCTTGAAAGCTCTTACGCTTAAAGGCATCTACGGGCGTCAGATGTACGACACTTGGTACAAAATGCTGGCCATGCTGGACAACGATCTAGACATGTCTGGCATGATCACTCATCACTTCGGCTGTGACGATTTCCAGGCCGCATTCGACCTGATGGAAACCAAACAGTGCGGAAAAGTGATTCTCGATTGGACAACCTAATTCGGCTACCACAGCCTCCCTTATCGAGCGATACGGTTAAGTACCAAGCGTAGAAAGGCGAGTCGCAAAGTGGCATCAAGGTAAAGGGCGAAACGCTACGACAGAGGCCCGCATCGCTCGAGTACTGTTGGCCCGTGTATTTCTTTCACGACAGGCAGGTTGCCGGAACAAAAACTGGCTCCAAATCATCGGTCAGTCGGCTTGCTTAACTGACACCTTCACTGGTACGCTGGGGAAATTTTATTTCTCAGACTTCGAACTCCGATTTCAGGTGATTTTTCGTGCCAAGACGCGACGACATTCATAAAATTCTGCTGCTAGGTTCCGGTCCGATCGTCATTGGACAAGCCTGCGAATTCGATTACTCGGGAACTCAGGCCTGCAAAGCCCTCCGGGAAGAAGGTTACGAGGTCGTGTTGGTCAATTCCAATCCGGCTACGATCATGACCGATCCTGCCACAGCCGACCGAACTTACATCGAGCCGCTGAACTGGAAAATCGTCGAAAAGATCATCGCGAGAGAAAAACCGGATGCCATCCTGCCGACACTCGGTGGCCAGACGGCGTTAAATTTGGCGATGGATCTTTCCGCCAACGGCGTTTTGGAAAAATACAACGTCGAAATGATCGCGGCGGATGCGGACGTGATCGACAAAGCGGAAAACCGTGAGCGATTCGCAGAAGCGATGGCAAAGTGTAACTTGGACGTTTGTCGCGGCGAAACAATTCACTCGATCGAAGAAGCGCGGCGAGTGATGGAAGAAGTGGGCCTACCCACGATTGTGCGTCCCAGCTTTACCATGGGCGGCAGTGGATCGGCAATCGCTTACAACCGTGACGAATTCGATACCTTGGTGCGTCGAGGACTCGATCAATCACCAACATCGGAAGTTCTGATCGAAGAATCCATCATCGGCTGGAAAGAGTACGAGATGGAAGTGATGCGCGACAGGGATGACAACGTGGTCATCATCTGCGCGATCGAGAACCTTGACCCGATGGGCGTTCACACGGGCGACTCGATCACGGTCGCTCCTGCCCAGACGCTGACGGACAAAGAGTACCAGCGAATGCGTGACGCAAGTCTGGCTGTCATCCGTGAAATCGGCGTTGAAACTGGTGGCTCCAATATTCAGTTCGCGATCCATCCCAGCACGGGGCGAATGATTGTGATCGAGATGAACCCACGAGTCAGTCGTTCGAGCGCCCTCGCGTCAAAGGCGACGGGTTTCCCGATCGCGAAAATCGCCGCCAAGCTGGCGGTTGGCTACCGCCTGCACGAATTACCCAACGATATCACGCGTGAAACATTGGCATGCTTTGAGCCCACGATCGACTACGTCGTAACGAAAGTTCCTCGCTTCACGTTCGAGAAATTCCCTGACGCCGACTCGACTTTGATGACTCAGATGAAAAGCGTTGGTGAAACGATGGCGATTGGCCGCACATTCAAAGAGTCGTTTCAAAAAGCACTTCGTGGCTTGGAGGTCGGTAGTTTCGGCTTCGGCTGCGGGCCGAAAGACCTGTGGGGCACCGAAGATCAACCAGACGCGGACAAGATTAAGGCCAAGCTGTCGGTACCCAACGCCGAACGTCCTTGGTTCCTGCGTTACGCATTCAAAAGCGGCATGACGATCGAAGACGTGCACGGGCTGACGCACATCGATCGCTGGTTCCTTGATCACTTGTACGGGATCGTGCAACTGGAGGAAGAACTTCAATCGATTGACTTGGCTCACCTGACCATGGACCAGATGCTCAAGGCCAAGCAGTCCGGTTTCTCGGACCGCCAACTGGCTCACATCTGGTCAACAACGGAACTCGAAATTCGCGAGATCCGAAAATCGCTGGGAGTCATTTCAACCTACAAATCCGTTGATACTTGTGCGGCAGAGTTTGAAGCATTCACACCATACTACTATTCGACTTACGAAACCGAATGCGAAGCGCCAGAAAAATCTGACAAAAAGCGGATCATGATTTTGGGCGGCGGACCCAACCGGATCGGGCAGGGCATCGAGTTCGACTACTGCTGCTGCCATGCAAGCTACGCGTTGCGAGAAATGGGCATCGAGTCCGTTATGGTGAACTCGAACCCGGAAACGGTCAGTACGGATTACGACACTAGCGACTTATTATTCTTCGAGCCCTTGACTGTCGAAGACGTACTGAACATCTGTGATCGGATCCAACCGGACGGCGTGATCGTACAGTTCGGTGGACAGACGCCGCTGAATCTAGCCCGAGCCCTTTCGGATGCCGGTGTGCCGATCATTGGAACCAGCGTCGATACGATTGACTCGACCGAAGACCGTGAACAGTTCCAGAAGCTGTTGCATACGCTAGATTTGAAACAACCGGCCAACGGCATCGCCCGCACGATGGACGAGGCGCGTCGTGAGGTCGCTGAAATCGGATACCCGGTACTGGTTCGCCCAAGCTTTGTGTTGGGCGGTCGAGCGATGGAGATCTGCTACGACAAGTCTCAGTTAGAACGCTTTGTGATGGAGGCGTTTATCGTCTCGGCCGGGCAACCGGTGCTGATTGATCGCTTTCTAGAAGATGCCATCGAAGTCGATGTCGATTGCGTGGCTGATGGAACGGATGCGGTCGTCGCCGGAATCATGGAACACATCGAAGAAGCTGGCGTTCACAGTGGTGACTCGGCCTGCGTGATTCCACCACACTCACTGGAGAAATCGGTGATTGACGAAATCCGAGCCTCCACCATTGCGATGGCCAAGCACTTGAATGTCGTCGGGCTGATGAACGTTCAGTTTGCCGTCAAGAAAGAAACCGATGGTTGGAACGTTTACGTGCTTGAGGTGAATCCACGGGCCAGTCGGACGGTCCCATTTGTTGCCAAAGCGACCGGTGTTGCTGTCGCCGGAATCGCAGCCAAAGTCATGGCGGGAGCTAAACTGGCCGACCTTGGGTTCACTCAGGAACCTGTGCCGTCTCGCGTGTCGTGCAAAGAAAGCGTGTTTCCATTCCGCAAGTTTGTCGGCGTGGACATCGTGCTGGGACCCGAGATGCGAAGCACGGGCGAAGTCATGGGAATCGGTCGCAATTTCGCAATCGCGTTCGCCAAAGGGCAGCTTGGAGCAGGTGTTCACCTGCCGGAATCCGGCCGCGTCTTTGTCAGCGTATCGGATCGTCACAAGGACCGGGTCGTCGAGGTCGCGCGTCAGCTACAGGCGCTCGGGTACCAGATCATTTCCACTTCCGGCACTGCCAAGCGCCTGCAGGAAGCTGGCATTGAAGTCGAGCCCGTCAAAAAGATCATCGAGGGTCACCCGAACCTGATCGACTGCATGAAAAACGAAGAGGTCGATTTGATCATCAACACACCTAGCGGCAAAGGTGCTCGCACCGACGAAGGCCGTATCCGCGCCGCATCGGTACAGCATGGCGTGCCGTGCATCACGACGATCCAAGCCGGTGAGGCTGCCGTCCAAGCCCTAACCGCCTTGCGTAGCGAACAGATGGAAGTCGAATCCCTGCAGGAACGGTTTTCGATGGTGTGATCAGCGAATTGGCAGGAAGGTCAGTTTCCCGAAGTAGAGAAAAGGTGGCGGATAGTTTCCCAAGTGTGTCGCCGAACTCGAATCTTCGAGCAATAGATTGGTGTCTGGCTGGCAGTGCCGACACCAGCTTGAGGTGCAACATTGAGTAAGTAAACGACTCAAAACGAGAGTCGATGACTCCCAAGTTAGCGACACCTCCATTAAAACTGATTTCGACCCTTTCGTACACGCATATTGCCGAACTCCTTGCATGCGACACCGTCGAAAAGCGAGTATCTTACCAGACGCAATGCATCGCAGGTGGATGGTCGGTTCGAGAACTCAAACGCCAAATCAATAGCTTTCTTTTTGAACGAAGCGAATTATCAACAGACAAGCAGCCTAACCATCCGAGCCCCATACCCTTCGTTCCATGCCACGCAAATCCGCTCAACACAATCCAGTTTGGATGCCGTATTCGCAAATGAAAACGGCCCTGCCGCCGCTTGAAGTTGCGTCCACCGAAAGGGTTCGGATTCACTTGAGCGACGGCCGAACGCTGATCGATGGAGTCGCGTCGTGGTGGACGGCCTGTCACGGATACAATCATCCGGCCATCGTCAAAGCGATCCAAGACCAGGCATCTCAAATGCCGCACATCATGATGGGTGGCCTGATCCACGAACCGGCGAGGGAACTCTCTGATTCGTTGTCCAAACTATTGCCGGGCGAGCACAACAAAGTGTTCCTGGTGGATTCGGGTTCGGTGGCGGTCGAGGTCGCGATGAAGATGGCCGTTCAATTCTGGAAAAACCAAACAAGCAACCCGATCGAAAAAAATCGTTTCCTGTGCTTTCAAAACTCGTACCATGGCGACACTTCGGGCGCGATGAGCCTCTGCGATCCCGAAGATAGCATGCACGCTCACTTCAAAGGGTTCCTGCTGGAACAGTTTCCTCACACGCTACCAGAAACAGAATCCGCTCTCGTTCAGTTCAAGAACTATCTAAAACAGCATGAGCACCAACTGGCGGGAGTGATTGTCGAGCCTCGGGCCCAGATGGCGGCCGGAATGCGTTTTCATTCTGCCCACACGCTTCGGGCCGTCTTCGAAGCATGCCGCGAGCACGACGTGCTGTTCATCGCAGACGAAGTCGCAACCGGGTTTGGCCGAACCGGTTCCATGTTCGCGATCGAGTCCGCCGAGGTTGAACCCGACATTGTGTGTGTCGGCAAAGGATTAACTGGATGCAGTGTCGGTCTGGCGGCAACCATCGCCACAAAAAAAATCTACAACGCGTTTCACTCGGATGATCCACAACATGCGCTCATGCACGGTCCGACCTTCATGGGCAACCCGATCGCTTGCGCTGCCGCGAATGCGTCAATTAAACTTTTTGAAACGGAACCCCGTTTGGACCAAGTCGCGGCGATTGAGACGCAACTGCGTGAGCGACTGACGCCCTTGGTATCCGCTGATGCGGTTGATTCGGTTCACTGCCTAGGAGCAATTGGAGCGGTTCGGATGCAGCACGAAGTCGACGTCGCTCAAGCTGTCCGGTTTTTCGTCGACCGGGGCGTCTGGATTCGCCCCATCCGTGACACTGTCTATCTGGCCCCCGCATTCACGATCGACCAAGACGAATTGAACACGCTTTGTGATGCGATTTCTGATTTCGCCCACGAACGCTGAGAAAACAAGACGATGCGTCTGCCTAGCGTATGAAACACATAATACTTGCCGCGATGGGCAACCAGCCCTTTCGATGACCAGACCTAACGCTAATCAATCGTCGTGGATGGTTTTCGCAAATAGAGCCACACTGAGCCGGAAACCCGCGATTTGCCCAGCAACTTCCCCATAGGATCTTCTTCGCCACCGAACTCACTCTTCACTTCCGCGTAGATCTCTTCCATTTCAGCCTGTGCCTGATCGTTGGTCATGTCACCCGACTTGAACGCTTTCGATATTCTATCCTGAGCAGCCGCGACTTTCTCGGCAATCGCGTTTTGCTTTTTGACGAGCATCGCCAACTTCTTGCGCTGTTTCGTGGTTTGGTCCGGCAAGTCGTAAACATCGGAATAGTCGCCGACGAGCAAATCCAGATGACCGTCATGGTTGTAGTCGTGAACACAGATCTGTGCCCTGGTGCCCGGAGCCCGGGACGCTCCCTCTGAAAGATATTGCTGTACAAAAATCGAAGTCGATGGCCCTTCGATCAATTGTTGCCGCTCATCAAATTCCGGTTTGGAAGCGCTTCCAACGTTCTGAAACCAACCCACGCTACCGTCGCCGGCCCCCACGACCAAATCCTGCAAACCATCATCATTCCAGTCGGCCACGACAGGATTCGCATGGTGATGAACATGTAGCGGTTTTCCACCAGCCAATACTGGCACACTTTCCGAACTCCACTTGGGATCACTTCGTGTCCCAACGTTCATGCGTCTGAACAATGAGCCATCAAATGCACCGATCAGCATATCTAGATCGCCGTCATCATCCCAATCCATCATGGCGGCCCAACTGCCAAAAGATGCCAGTTGATCGTTCATTGCGTCATCTTGGTTTGCCTCGCCCTCAGCTTCATTTTTTTCTTTGCGATCAAGATGGCGTTTCATTTCAACCGGATGATGCACCAAAGGCACGCCCTCTTGGTCTGAAATTGATTTGACTTCTGCGTACTTACCTTCGCCAAGACCGCGAATCCAATAGACGTCGCCGGGGTCATAACTTCCGCTGATAAAATCCTGAATGCCATCATTGTCGTAGTCCACAAACTGTGGACTTGAACCAATGCATCAGTAGACGGGTACCTTGGCGTCCACACCTCCGGCTTGCAACTTGACCGCCGATGCATATTTTGGATTCCTATCGGTTCCCTCGTTGGAGTAAAACCAGAAGTACCCGGGGAAGTCGCCGACCAACAAGTCTTCGTCTCCATCGCAATCGACGTCCGCAATCCAAGGGCTGGCGTGGCCGTGGGTTCCCAAGGGACCGATATCGATTGGTTGGCCGTCTGCCTCGAGCCGCACGGGTGGTTCGAGATCCGCAGCAAAATTGACTGAGGGAACGGCAAGAATGGCATCCATTTCTTCAGCCGTCGTCATGACGTCAGGCTCACTCGAGCAGCCAACAAGTGACGCAACTAAACCTACCACGATCGGCGCGATCAAGATCTTCTGTAATTGCACGGTCGGGTCCTTTATTCGTGAATGGTGAACCGTAATAGTCTGACAATGGGAAAATCATTGCATACCATCTGCACGAAGGCAAATCGGCCGATTTTCTGGTTGGTGATGTTACTCGATCGGTCACCCCAGACCCTCCCGAACGCTGGCTCGCCGATGTACAATTACATCCGATTTTTCCTCTAAAGATTACCTCTGTTTTCGTAAACCTGTTTCGTCCTGGACCGTCCTGCATGCCTGAACTTCAAGATTCTCTCGCCACTCAAGAACAACTGACCCAGTGGACACGCCAGCAAGTGGCCGATCTTTTCGAGCTTCCTTTCAACGACTTGGTTTTCCAAGCCGCGTCGGTGCATCGAACTCACCATGACGCCAACAAGGTCCAGCTGAGCAGCTTGCTGAGTATCAAGACCGGAGCATGTCCTGAAGACTGCGCGTACTGTCCGCAAAGCGCTCGGTATAAAACCGGATTGAAAAAAGAGAAGCTATTGCCGCTGGACAAAATCGTGGCAGCCGCCGAAAAAGCAAAGGCCAACGGGGCAGGGCGGTTCTGCATGGGAGCCGCATGGCGTAGCCCAAAAGATTCGGACATCGCTGAGGTCTCGGCCGCCGTCAAAGCCGTCAAAGCGCTGGGGCTGGAAACGTGTGCCACGCTGGGGATGCTCAACGAAGAACACGCCCAAGCGTTGAACGATGCGGGGCTGGATTACTACAACCACAATCTGGATACGTCGCCCGAGTTCTACGCGGAAGTCATCACGACGCGGACTTACGATGACCGGCTGGAGACTTTGCAGAACGTCCGTGACGCGGGAATGAAGGTCTGCTGTGGTGGCATCGTTGGCATGGGAGAAGATCAGGCCGATCGAGTTGGCTTGCTGTTGACGCTGGCGAATCTCAACCCACAACCCGAAAGCGTTCCTATCAACAACTTGGTCAAGGTCGCTGGTACTCCGCTGGCCGAACAAGAAGACATCGATCCGTTCGACTTTGTTCGGACCGTTGCCGTGGCTCGGATTTTGATGCCCAAGTCGTACGTTCGACTTTCAGCCGGTCGTGAAGAAATGAACGACCAGATGCAGGCGTTGTGTTTTCTGGCCGGAGCGAACTCGATCTTTTACGGCGATCAACT
Organism: uncultured Pirellulaceae bacterium; assembly: GCA_964563475.1. Lineage (GTDB taxonomy): Bacteria > Planctomycetota > Planctomycetia > Pirellulales > Pirellulaceae > Mariniblastus. The sequence goes on along the minus strand of CAZLYM010000028.1, from coordinate 10,541 downwards.
ACTGACCACCGGCAACGCGACCGTGGAGCATGATCGCGACCTTTTCGAAAAACTGGGCATATCTGCGTCCGGTTGCCAGTAGCAATGCCTTGGCGTGACGAAATTGAACGCTCTTTCGAGCAGCGAAAACAAGCAAATCGTTGGCGGAATCGTAAGCGCGCGCAGTCGGCCATGGCGCGAACGTTGGCCATCGACGGCCAGTCGTTGTTGAATTTCTGCAGCAATGATTATTTGGCGTTGGCCAATCATCCCGCGTTGAAAGAAGCCGCGATCGACGCTGTCGAAACCTATGGGGCCGGCAGCGGTGCCTCGCACCTAGTTTGCGGCCACCAAGAACTACATCATCAGTTGGAACAAGACATTGCTGCCATGCTCGGTTCTGAGCAAGCGATTATTTTCTCTACTGGCTATATGGCAAACTTAGCGATTCCTCAAACTTTCCTCGGACGCAATGACTTGTTGCTAGAGGATAAACTGAATCACGCTTCATTACTGGATGCCGGCTCGATCAGCGCAGTAAAAATGAAACGTTACCCGCATGCTGATGCTGCCTCAGTTGAAAAAGCACTCGCCGACAGCGACGCTAGCCGCAAAATGGTTTTGACGGATGGAACATTTAGCATGGACGGCGACCTAGCACCCGTTAAACAACTCGCTCAATCGTGCCGAGCACACGAAGCAATGCTGGTGGTCGATGACGCTCATGGTTTTGGCGTGCTTGGAGAACGCGGCGCCGGCCTACTGGAACGCGAGAACATTTCCGTGAGCGGAAACGTCTTGATGGTGGGAACGCTCAGCAAAGCTGCCGGCAGCTTCGGCGCGTTTGTGGCGGGCGATGCTGTTTACATTCAGTCACTGATCCAATTCGCTCGTACCTACATCTACACCACCGCGTTGCCGCCAGCCGTTGCCGCGGCATCGATTGCGGCGGTCAAGCTGATCCGGTCCGAATCGGATCGGCGCGAGCGACTGCGGTTGTTGATCGATCGCTTTCGAGACGAAGCGACTCAGGCGAAACTGCCGTTGATGCCATCGGAAACTGCCATTCAGCCAATTCTACTGGGCTCAGAAGCGAATGCGCTCGCGGCGGACGCGTTACTTCGCGAGAACGGCATTCTGGCGATCGCAATTCGTCCACCAACGGTTCCCGCCGGTTCCGCTAGGATTCGATTGACCTTTCGCGCTGACCACACCGACGAAGACATGGATCGGCTACTATCCGTGTTGACCAGTGACGCTTTCCGACAGCTGGCCGAATCGGAGCCGACGCCATGAAACCAAACCTTGTGCTGCTACACGGATGGGGAATCAATTCTCGAATCTGGGATCCTGTGCTTCCGGCACTGCTGGAATCGTTCGAGGTAACCACGGTTGATCTGCCGGGCTACGGCTCTATGGTGAACGAGCAGCCGGGAGAAGATCTGGCAAAAATCGCAGATGCGGTTGTAAGTCGCACTCCGAAATCTGCCATCTGGTGTGGCTGGTCACTCGGTGGAATGGTCGCAATGGTGGCCGCGATGAAACACCCTGAAAGAATCAAACGCTTAGTGCTGGTGTGCTCAACGCCAAAGTTCGTCCAAGGGGACCGCTGGGATTGTGGCTCTAGTGAATTGGCAATGCAAAACTTGTCGGAGCAATTTGAGCAAGATTACTCCAAAGCCTTGGCACGCTTTTTTTTGCTACAGCTAGGCGCGACACCCGACGCACGAAAACGGTCTCGTGAACTTACCAGAGCCATCTTGCAAGAACCCAATCCAAGCTGGTCTTCGCTGGAGCAGGGATTGAATCTGCTGCGAGCAACGGATCTTCGCGAATCAATCACCAACATCAATTGCCCAACGGAAGTGATTGTCGGAACCGAAGATCGAGTCATTCCAGCAGAGGCCGGGCGATTCGTTGCCCAAGCAATCCCGAATGCTCGGCTTCATGAAGTCGATGCAGGACACATTCCGTTTCTTACATCAAGCGACTGGTTTGTTGACCGGGTCAAGCAAGTTTCCGGAGTAAACATCTAATCGTGGATCTTCAGCCGGAACAAATCGAAAAGCAGTTTGATCGAGCCGCCCCAACTTACGACTCGGTCGCTTCGCTACAGCGGCAGATGGCCGATCAGTTGTTGGCTAGGATTCCTATATCGCTTGAGGGACCGCTCGTTGATCTGGGTTGTGGTACAGGAGACCTGCTTCAAAAACTGTCGAGCCGAACTTCTGTGTCCAATTTGATGGGAGTCGATATTTCGTCCGCGATGCTGAACCAAACTCAGCTTCGAGTCCCCCAGGCACGTGTCATCAAGGCAGATCTTACGTCGCTTCCCTGTGAGGACGAATCGTTCAAGTGGATCGTTTCCAACGCCGCCATTCAGTGGTGCGACTCGGCGTCCGTGTTCTCCGAAATGCGTCGAATCTTGCGACCCGACGGGCAAGCGTTTGTTTCAACCTTCGGTCCCAACACCATGACGCAGTGGCGGGCCACATTGGCTTCGGTTCCCGGTGGCGACCGAGTCCACTCGTTTCGGTCGGCTGAGCAACTAACGGCTCAATTGAAAGCGGCCGGTTTCAATTCCGTTGAATCCAAAACCGAAACCATTGACATCCAATTCGACTCGGTCTCAGTGATGTTTGACTCAGTCCGAAAACTGGGCGCCACCAATGCTCGCCGCGATCGACGAACCGGTTTGTCAGGCCGGCAGTGGTTCCAACAGGTCACCGACGCCTTCGAAGACAGCAAGGACAGTGAAGGCTTGCTCACGCTGACTTACGAATGCTGCTACTTTTTCATTCGTTAACTTGGCGAC
>CAZLYM010000028.1:2701-7647 GCA_964563475.1 uncultured Pirellulaceae bacterium | reverse complement strand
GACATTGCGGTAGCTTGCGAGTTCTGACGCCACTTAAAATCACGGTTCAAAACATGGACGTTTTTGGACTGCGAAAATCTTGATGACGACTGAGCCATCACTCAATGTGGAACCGATCCGCCTACTCCTTTCGGATGTGGATGGCATTCTGACCACAGGCGCACTGACATTTGATAACAACGGCGTTGAAGCCAAGACGTTTCATGTCCGAGACGGCATGGCGATCAAGCTGTGGCAGAAGGCAGGGACTTCATTTGGAGTCATTACTGCCCGATCATCCAAAATTGTCGAAAACCGGATGAAAGAACTGGGCGTAGACATTGTCTGCCAAGGATCAAAAGACAAAATCGCCAGTGCGAAAGAAATTCTGGAACGGCTGGGGCTCTCGTTTGAAAACGTTGCCTACATTGGCGACGACTTGACCGACCTGGGCTTGTTAAAGCAATGCGGATTTGCGGCGACGGTAGCCGACGGCGCGCCGGAAGTCAAACAAGCGGCCGACTACGTTACTCAGGCGACTGGCGGCATGGGAGCAATTCGTGAGCTGGTCGAACTGATCCTGAAACGTCAAGGCCGTTGGGCCTCAACCATTGCAAGCTACATCGGCTGACTCATCTTGCAGGCAACCAGCGACTCCAACGAAATGAGCTGGCCAAGAAACAACGAAAAGGATTTCGTCACTTGCTCAACCACCAACAAGTCACTTTGAAACGACGCCGGCAATCGAACCCGGTTGTGCAATACGTGCTTTCACTGGCCGCAGTGATTGCCGCGTACATGTTGTACTCAGTCGTCGCAGTGCCGTTGCTGGAAGGTCCACCGAATCAATTCCAAGCGACAAGAGTAACTTCCAAGATCGATGCGCAGCCACGTCAACGCGACAAATCGTGGCTCAAGCCTTTCGTACCGGGCGATGGATGGGAACTAGACTCCTGCAAAACGGTTACGGTCGAAGGGGGCACGATTCTGTTCTGCGACTATCAGCCTTTGGATGACGGCTACGCCGATGTTTATCCGTTCACATTGATCTTAAACGCGAAACCACCACGAGCCGATGGAACACCGGCGTTCAACGATGGATCGGGGCGGACGCCGATCGCAATCCGGTGTTTGAAACAAGCACGTTTAAAATTCGATCGTCCGTTAGAAGAAGGCGTTAGCCGCGGCGGCCTAAAACTGGAAGGCGCTCGATTGATCGGCGATGTGACCATCTATCGGCCTCCGTCCGCGGTAGGCAAGCCGGACGGTGTCTCGGTGACAACCAGCAACATCCAGATCGATCCGAATCAAATATTTACCTTGGAACAGGTTCAATTCGCCTTCGGCAAAAACAAAGGCGTAGGGCGGAATTTGCGAATCGAACTGGACCGGACGACCCAAGGCTCGCGCAATCCGATCGGATCGTCAGGTTTCGCAGGCGTCGCTGGCATCAATCGCATCGAACTGGCCAGCCTGAGCAGGTTGCGTCTGGAACCGGGAGACAAAAAGCCGGCAGTTGCCCAAGGCTCAAACAATCCGAACGACGCAGGTAAGGGCAGTGCCGACTTGTTCTCAAATTCTTCAGCGCCGCTGGAGGTTTCCTGTGCGGGACCGTTCGCTTTTAATTTTCGCACCAGCACCGCGACGCTGACCGATCAAGTGTACGTCGAACAGCAGGATCAGAACCGAGATCGGCTCGATTGCGAACAGCTTGTCCTGAAGTTCACCGATAGCACTCAGGCCAATAGCTTAGCCTCTCAAACAGGTTTGACGCTTGAGACATTCCATGCGAAGGGCATGCCCGCTCGCGTGGTTTCTCATTCACGCAACACCACCATTTCCGGCAACCAGTTGAGTTACGACGTGGCAAAAGGGCAATTTCAAGCCACGTCGAATCATCAGGTAACCGTCGAAACACCCGAATTCCAGCTGCTGTCTCGGGAGCTTAACTATTCCGTTCCCGATGACGGATCGATGGGACCGGTCGAAGCGAATGGCCCCGGCCGTCTGCTGAGACTTGGAGGCACCGACCGCAAACCACTACTGGTCAAATGGCAGAAGCGCATGACCGTCACCCCAAACGGCAGACAGCAACAGGTTACGATTGATGGCCAGTCCAATGTTCATCTTGGCCACGACATCAGCTTGGCTGCCGAAGAAATCAAACTCTGGTTGGAACAAACTCTGGATGAGCACCAGCCGCAGTCGCTCGCAACTCAAGATCAACGAAAATCCGAACGCTGGGATCCTTCTCGCGTTGTCGCATCGGGCGACGTGCGTATCCGTACCCCGCAACTCGACGGCACGGCGGAGCGCCTGACTGCTGCGTGGCAGGGCGCAAATGGAATTACTCCGCTGCCTGACAACGGAACACTTGATTCAAACGTCAACGCGACTGTTCCCACAAAACGCCACACGGTCGCCCGCGTTGCTCAAGAAGGCTGGTCAACGGTTCAGCCCACCCAAGCCGGTTGGTCAACGGTCCCGCCCGTTGCTCGTATTGCTAGGCAACACATTGCTCAACCCGTAAACGTACAAACCAATCCGTTTGCCGAACGAGCGGAAGGTTCTGATGCCAAGGTCGCTCCGCCAATCAATCGTTCGATAGCAAAGCCCGATGATGCCAACCGAAAGATTGAGTTCCATGGCAGAGAAGTCGTTGTGCAACTGAAACGCATGGGCTCCGATACCGAAATTGCAGACCTGAAAATCGACGGGAATGTGCGCGTCACTCAGACGACCAAGACTCAACAAGGCCCCAGCATTCATACCATTGCTGGAGCCGGGTTGCGACTGACTCCTCAAGCAAACAAACAACAACGCGTGCAAATTTTGGGCACTGACAGCCAACCAGCTCAGTTTCGAAGCGATGAGTTGAATCTCGACGGCAAAAAGATCTTTGTCGACCAACTGGCAAATCGAATCTGGGTCGAAGGGCAGGGCCAACTCTGGCTGAACCCGAATCAAAAACCTGACGGCCTGGCCTCAGCTCAGCGAAACAGAGACTCTGGCCCTGCCAACAATCAGCTCAATCCGGATCAACTGAAAGCCATCGACAAACTGGAAGTCAAATGGGGCGCCGGGATGGTTTTCGATGGGCGAAAAATTTACTTTGAAGAAGACGTGGCAATGACCACTAAATCCGCTCCCGACCGCGATGGCACGACCACTCAGGCGCGGTCATTCAGCCAGGGGCTGAGCATTGGGTTAACCCAAGAAGTCCGCATTGCTTCTGAAGGACGGGAGAGTTCGGGAGTCAGTATCGATGAAGTGGTTTTGGTCGACAAAATCACAGCAGACAAGCGTGTGTTTCAATTGGCAAGCGGTAACAAAACGAATACCCCCTTTCAACTAGCGGGAACCGAATCAGCGACCAATCGCCTGACGACGCCTATCGTGATCGAGCACACCACGTTTGACGTAGGTGAAAAAATCCTTGAACGCCAAACCGTGATTGCCCCTCAAGCGACCTACGCCGCGACCACGGGAATGATTCGAGCGAACGGACCGGGGGCGATCCAATTGCATCGACGTGGAAAATCGAAATCACTCGAGCCTTCCGGCCGCAAACCCTCAAGCACGCCAAGTGATCCCAATGCGATCACACTGACTCACGTGAAATTCGACGACCGCCTGATCGCGGATTCGAACAAGAAGCAGATCCAAATCCACGGCCAAGTTCGTTCGCTGACTTCGCCCGTCCGATCTTTCGACACGGTCTTTGACCCGGACCAAGAAACCAGCACGTGGCCAGTCGACGCGGTAAAACTGGTATGCCAGCAAGTTCAATTGGCTCAATGGAACCCCCAGTCTTCCGACAAACCCTCGAACGAGATGGTCGCCACGGGGAACGCTCATATCATCAGCAGTAAGTTCGAAGCCACTGCTGATCGGGTCAGCTACAGTCAAGCGAACGACATGCTGGTGGTTGAAGGAACGACTCGATCCGACGCCAACTTATGGTTCCGCAGAAATCCCGCTGCTCGCCCGGATCATTTGGTGGCAGGGAAAATACTCTATCGTCTGTCCGACCAATGGACCGAGGTACAGAACGTTCGCAACGTGAAGATCAAATCGAAATGAGATGGGACTTAAGATGCAAAACTTAATCCTATTCATGTTGATCGTAGTCGCTGCGATGTTAACCGGTTGTTCTCGATTGAACGTTAACTCGGTGAGCGAACGCCTTCAGCCTTCCAATGACCGAGACTGGATCGCGGAACTTCATACACCCGCCTTTGCCGAAGTCGATGGCGATCAAATTACGCTAAAGAACATTCGCAGCAATCGCTATCTGACCAACGACGATTACGTGGTCAACCACTACGATCGAACGATCAATATCAACCAGATTCAGTCGGTTGATTATGTCGTGGTTCCGTTTAACAACACGCCACAAATTGCACACACCTTGCTCAGTTTCGGACTGGACAACGGCACCTACTTGGGCGTTTCGGTCGAGGTCCGCCGTGAAAAGGGCGAGGGCTATTCGGCGTGGCGGGGTCTGACGCGTCAACTGGAATTGATGTACGTGCTGGCTGACGAACGCGACCTAATTGGGGTTCGAACATCGCACCGAGACTCCGACGTCTACATTTACCCCACCGTTGCGACTCCGAAACAGGCCCAAGCGTTGTTTCAATCGGTTGTGACTCGAATGAATAAGCTGGCAGCGGATCCTGAGTTTTATCATACGATCACGAACAATTGTACAACCAATCTGAAACTGCACGTCAACGAATTGAGCCCAAATCGTGTCCCCTACGATTGGAAAATCCTTCTGCCAGGTCACTCAGCCGAGTACGCGTACGAACTGGGCTTACTCGACCGGCGAATTCCATTCGAAGACTTGCAGGCCCTTGCATTAGTGCAAGAAGAAGCCAACGAAAGCCTCGACAGCCCACAGTTCTCTCAACTGATCCGAACCAGACGCGACGCGCTCGAGCGACTGGTGCAGAGGCAGGCCG
>CAZLYM010000028.1:0-2601 GCA_964563475.1 uncultured Pirellulaceae bacterium | reverse complement strand
GCGTTCAGGTCGCCCAGTCCCCAACTAAATTCGTTTGCTTCTTCCTCGCCGTCAACCAAAATAGTAGCGGGCCGTCCCAGATTATTAACGAGAATGAATGCATCCCCCAAAATATCGACCGTTCCATCTAAGTTGATGTCACCTGCAAACGTACCGACCTGACCATTGCTCGTCTCAACGAGAGTCGTGTAGTGTTGCTCGAAATCATCTTCATCAACGGTTCCGTCTCCATCAAGATCGAGTGCAGCCAGCGGGCCTTCTGCGGGAGCGCCTGCTACGAGAGTAGCTTCTGCGGGAGCACCTTCTTCGGGAAGATCGAACTGGTTGATATAGTCATCCAGATCATCTACATCAACATCACCATCGGCATCAAAGTCCCCAAGCGGCCCAGGAACAGGATTCAGAGCGAGACCAAAGTCTCTCTCTGGGTTATCACTATTCCCAAACCCAACTTCTCCATCGTTATCGTAGCCCCTTCCACCGGGGAAAACATCTCCGCCAACACTTCCGACAGACCGCCCCCACTCAAATCCAAAATTCTCGTCTCCCGTCGCACTAATTCGAATCGCGTATCCTTCGTCACCCGTTGCGGCAGCAAGTGGAATCGCAGTATCAAGAGTGATCAAAGCCTCTCCTTGATCACCGTTGTCTGGGAAATTCCCTGCTGGAAACTCAACGTCCAATAACAATGTACCTGGAACAAGCATTTCCGCCTGAACATCAGCAACTTCGAAGATCTCAATCCGGACAGGCAGTGAGTCCGGCTCGGGCGCAGACTCCCTACCGTCGTACTCATAATATATCGCGAAACTTTGCAACGAGATCGCCGTGCTCGACTGGAACGACTGGGCCAGTGACACTGAATCGTCCCCAAACACCCCGGAAACCCTTTGAGCACCAGTTACCAAATCCGCTGTCGACGAATACAGCCGACTGCCACGCCCTCCCGTTTCAACGGTTGCTTGGCTGCATGCTAAGGATACACCCGTCATGGACACCACGAAGGCCAGAACAAAACTCTTTACATTCATCAAATTTTCTCACAGTTCATTTTATTTATGACGGCGACGCAAGCCATCGCCGTCTTCTAGCTAACAAAAAGAACCAGTGGCGAAAAGAGTTCACTCACTGGTTCCTATCGACAAGACGCCCTAGGCACTCATTTAATTACTCGGCCCGTTGGCCAACCGCATGCCGCCACAAAAGTCTGAGCAGACAAAACTACGTTAGTTCCGCTAGCCATGGGCAAACAATTACGGTTCATTGCTATTTCCAAGATTTCCAACCAGCAGGAAAGCATCACCAAGGACATTGACCGTCCGGTCGGCGTTGAAGTCACCTTGAGACCAACTAGTAATCCCCTCATCAGCTCCCAGATTACCAACAAGAGTGAATGCATCCATTAGAACATCGACTGTTCCGTTCAAGTCAGCATCACCTGCAAACGTGCCCACTTGCCCATTGCTGGTCTCAACTAAATCAGTGTAGTGCATGACAAGATCCGGCAGATCAACGAAGCCGCTTCCATCAAGATCCATTCGCTCAAACCGACCTAAGGCTGCCTCCGTACCAGCAACCCCATCCCCATCAACAATTGGTCCGTTGTACCTGTCCAAGTCTTCGAGATCGACATCGCCATCAAAATCAAAGTCTCCTGCGGAAAAAGGGGCTAAACTAGTGTCCAGTTGAACCGTAATCTCATCGATTCGCATCGACACGAAATCAGCATCCCCTGTTGCTGTGAAGGTAATATCCGTTCCAGCCGTGATCACCATGTCGTCAAACGGATTGTCAAACCTATCTTGAGTACCCTCGACACCAAAATTAAAGGTTTCGGCAACTCCTTCAATGTTGACATCAAAAGTCTCCAATGCTCCATCAGCTGCTCTTACACAAATCGACGCAAAGTCGATTTGTGTAATGATAACGTCTTCATCAAACTCAAGAACTACACCCTCGCCAATATTGAAATTCGTAACCTCGCTTCCAGGGAGACCGGCACTCTCAATTTCGCCGTTGTTCAGCGGATGGTTAACGCCAAGGTTACCGCCACCACGAATGTTTGCCAGAAGACCACTCTCAGGATCACTACCGAACAAAGTCTCGCCAGTCGCTTCGAAGACTCCACTACCTTCTTCGGTCTCTACGTACTCGGGAGCAAAGACCTCAACAAGGGTCATGGTAACTTCTCCTTCCCCGTCCTCCGACATTTGAGTATCCGTCGCCCCGACCTGCCCAGCTGTTGGGTCATTGTCGTCGTTCCCTCCATCAAAGGGGTGAGTGTTTACAAATTCGAAAGAAACCAGTTGAGCGGGAACTGGAATCGCCCCAAACGAAATCAGGGCCACAAACAAACAGGGTACTAGCAAGATTTTCATACGATTCGCCTCCAGACGAAATAAGTAACTCGATACGGAAGATGGCGGTTCGCCTAACAAGCGGCGAAGCGATCTATTTGAAATAGAACAATTAGCTGTATTATAAATGGAAACGCAAAAAAGACAACTGTTGACTACCGCCACCACTACTTTAAGGGCCGGATACTCGCCTAAAGTGCAAACGCGATAACGCTTTGTTTAGGGGGCGGCCTCGTTCCTTGCC
>CAZLYM010000027.1:18226-26281 GCA_964563475.1 uncultured Pirellulaceae bacterium | reverse complement strand
GGCTGCTGCACCAAGCAAGTGTTACCAATCACTAAGACGCAAATCAGTACGGATGAAAGGATGGCATGTGAAGTTGCTGTGGGCGGTTGAACATGTTGAAATCTCTGAAGTCAAACATGGGATGTCGAAAACACGGGTTGGTAGTTTACGGAAAATGCGGCAAAGATCCGCACGACGAACTCGCCACGTCGCACGAGGACCAGTTTCCTTGATGGTCAGTGTGCTTTCAATGCATGCCAGCACGACGGCACGTATTCTTCGTAAAAACGCGTGTTGGCATGGGGCAAGGCTCATTGATGAGTAAGAAAATACCACCAATTAGGGGATCTGATTGAACCAGTTGTACGTTTCCTGCCGATTCGTCAAAAATCAATTCAGCTTCTTTCCTTTCCTTTGTCGTTCCCCTATCTCCTCGTTTTTCGATCCTCTGGAGTTGTTATGCCGTCACGCCGTTTCCAAGTTTTACTGTTGGTGATTGCCGTGGGTCCGTTGTGTGGTTGTTCTTTTTCATCACGCGGGCTGGGATCGTTCTCGATGCATGGACCGTGCAAGACTTTGGGCGTTGATCTTCGTCCCAATCAAGGTGCACCCGGTCCTGACGTTTGTCTACACGATCGATGCTTGGGGTGGGTATTTGGTCGGAATAGAGGTCCGTTTTTTCACGTTTTTCGTGGAACCACTGATCCCGGATGCGGCAACGGAAATTGCCGAAGTCTAATCGGTGGCTCACATTCGATTGTCGATCAGTTCCCCGACGTCTACGGTAGTAGCAATCCAGTGATCAATCAGACGGCGTTTGGAGTCGGAGTTCCGATTGCAGCGAACACTCCAACCCCAGCGAGAGCTCCAGCTGTGGCAACACGTCGACAGGCACCCGTCTCTACGCAACCAACCAGCCCCAAGCCAGCCAACCGCTTTGCACAACAACGTTTCGACGCGTATCGATAACGACCGTTGCGATAGCGGTTAACGGTTGTCGACTGTGTCAGCGAAGATTATGATGACGAGACGTTTGCTTTCGTCTGACCGTCTTCACAGCCTTGCCCAAAGTTTACCGTGTCATCTGAATTCACTGACGCTCAATTAGAAGCGTATCTTGATGAATCGCTCGACCCGCAGGCGGCAGCCGAACTCGAGCAAGCCTGCCGCGAGGATTCCGAATTGGTCAATCGCTTGTCGTCGATCAATCGGCGACGTGACGAGGGCATCCACACTTTGGGCGAGATCTGGCGGCGGCATCAGATTGGCGTGCCTTCGCCGGAAGAGGTCAACGAATTTCTGTCCGGGAAATTGGCCCAAGATCAGTCGAACTACATTCGCTTTCGTTTGGACGTCCTGAAGTGTCGTTACACTTCGGCGTTGGTCGAAGCTGCTGAGCAGCGACTGGCGGACTCGGGCGAGCAATCGAAAACTCGCCGCGAGAAGTATTTTCAAAACAGCGCGGACTTGCTGCCTAAAATCGACGAATAAGCGTCTGCGGGTCAACAAGTTACTCAGTGGACATGCTGTATCATTGGAATTCGCAGCCCGTTGAGCAACTAGGCAACTAAGTATGGCTTGGGCGTTGTCTTTCGATCAAACGGTTACCGCTTCGATCAAGCCGTAGGTCGCCAACGTTTTTCGTAACGCGTCCAACTGGTCGGGAGTGATTGGCGTCATCGGCAAACGCATCTCGCCAGTGTCACGTCCAAGTTCAGCCATCGCAGCTTTGAGCGGCGTTGGATTGGTAGCCAGACCCAACATGTCGCGACAGAGCGGGAACAGTTTGTGGTGCCAGCGCTGTGCTTCTTCCACATCGCCCGCGCGGAAAGCGTTGACCAGTGCGATCATGTCGCGCGGGACAATGTTACCAACCACTGAGACGACTCCTTCGCCGCCGACCGACATTAACGGAAGTGTCAGGCTATCGTCACCGCTAAGCACCGTCAGGTCGGTTAGCGACAGCACTTGGGACGCTTGGTCAAGTGATCCAGTGGCTTCTTTGACCATGGTGATGTTCTTGAATTCAGCAATACGAGCGATAGTTTCGGGCTCGATGTTCTTTCCTGTTCGGCCGGGGATGTTGTAAAGGCAGATCGGAATGTCGACCGCTTCGGCGACGGCTTTGTAGTGCTGATAGAAACCTTCCTGAGTCGGCTTGTTGTAGTAGGGTGCCACTTGCAAGGATGCGTCGGCTCCTTCTTTGGCGGCCCATTCAGTCAGGCTGATTGCTTCGTTGGTGCTGTTGGAACCGGTGCCCGCCATAACCTTGGCACGGCCTGCCACGATTTGAATCGTCTCCGAGATGACTCGTTCGTGCTCCGGATGCGACAGTGTCGGGGATTCCCCCGTAGTTCCGACGGGAACCAAGCAGTTGGTGCCCGCTTCGATCTGAAACTCGATCTGCTTTCGCAATGTTTCTACATCAAGCTTACCGTCGGCGAACGGTGTAACGATTGCGACTGAAAGACCTGCAAAGTCTGATCCTCTACGTGCCATGATGGGCTCCAGATGCAGGCGAATGGCCTGCCGAAAATGTTGGACAAAAAAACTGAACTGAATTCAAACGGACATGATACGGCTTGATGGGCAGAACTTCCAGAGGCAAAAAATGGGCCTTGTGTGTGGTGTTTGAGCTGCGTGATCGTCAAAGATTACACAAGCGTTTCATTTCACGAACCGCTTCCTGCATGCCGACAAAAATGGATCGAGACACAATGCTGTGTCCGATGTTTAGCTCGAGCATTCCTTCAATTTGAGCGATTGGCACCACGTTGGTGTACGTTAAGCCGTGCCCGGCATGAAGTTGCATCTCGGTTGATCCAACGACGGCGGCCGCTGTTTTGAGGATGTTCAACTGGGTTGCTCGATCGTCTGAGTTCGTCACGTTAGCGTAGGTTCCCGTGTGAAGCTCAACCGCGTCGGCTCCCAGTTCGGACGAGAGCTCGATTTGAGCCCGATCGGGGTCGATGAATAGGCTCACGAAAATGCCCGCTTCGTGCAATTGCTTGATCGCTCGATCAACCCGGTCGCGATTGGCGACAATGTCCAGCCCGCCTTCGGTCGTGACTTCTTCTCGCTTTTCCGGAACGAGGCAAACTTGATCCGGTAACGTTTTAACCGCTAAGTCCAACATGGTTGGTTCGCAGGCACACTCCAGATTCAGTTTGACATTCACCGTGTCTCGCAAAACTCGCACGTCGCGATCTTGGATGTGACGCCGGTCCTCGCGCAGATGGACGGTGATTTGATCGGCTCCGCCCAGTTCGGCCATGGCGGCGGCCCAAACAGGATCGGGTTCGGTGGTCTGCCTCGCTTGCCGGACGGTCGCCACGTGGTCGATATTGACGCCAAGTTTGATCATGAGAAAGCTTGTCGAGAAAAAGGATTATTTTACTCTCAGTTACCGTGAGCGGTAGTCAACAACGCCGGTATTCAGGTCAGCGACAAGGACTTCCGAGACCGATACGACGCTTATTCAGCTCACTAGGTTCGGTTGGTTGCCAGCCAATGGGAGTCGGTATCGGCCAGAGGTTGCCGAGTTTCTTGGTTTGACAATGTTGTGCAAAAGCCGTTTTGGCCGGCAGTTTCTGCCGAGCAGCCAGCGATAGCCAGAAAGTTCTGCAGAATCTGGTGGCCGTGCTCGGTCAGAATCGATTCGGGGTGGAACTGCACGCCCACCACAGGCAACGATTCATGCTCGACCGACATCACGACTCCATCGCCGGTGGTGGACGTGACGTTCAATTGGTTGGGAAGTGAATTTGGTTCGGCGACCAAGGAATGGTATCGCCCGGCCGAGAAACGATCGGGCACATTTTTGAACAGTGGCGACCCGGAATGAGTGATCTCACTGGATTGGCCGTGCATGGGTTGTTGAGCCGGAACAATTTTTCCTTCCATCGCTTGAACGATTGCCTGATGGCCAAGGCACACTCCAAGAATAGGAGTCGACTCCGCGAAGGCTCGGACAACTTCCAGACTGATTCCTGCTTCGTTGGGCGTGCAGGGCCCAGGCGAAATCGCAATCGCGGCGGGCGCGAGTGCTCGTATCGCCGCAACGTCGATTGCGTCGTTGCGAACGGTCATTGTTTCCGTTCCAAGTTGCCGGAAGTAGCGGGCAAGGTTGTGAACAAAACTATCGTAGTTGTCGATCACCAGAATCATGGTCGAGGTCTGAGGTAGGAATGCGGAGTGCGGAGTGCGGAGTGCGGAATATGGTATTGAAATCGTCCAAGAACGAGATGCTTTGTTGATGTGGTGGCGATCTTTACTTTGAGATCGATCTCCCAGCGTCAATTGCGGCAAGCATTCCAGCCGCCTTGGTCCAAGTTTCTTCGTATTCGGCGTCGGGGTTGGACTGAACCACGATACCGCCGCCCACGGGAATCTGCCACCAACCATCTTTGACCGTGATCGATCGAATCAGAATGCTCAGGTCGATGGTTCCATCGAACCCAAGATAACCCAACGATCCGCAGTAGGCGCCTCTCGCAGTTGGTTCAAGTTCGGCGATGATCTCCATGGCTCGCACTTTCGGAGCCCCTGTGATCGAACCGCCCGGGAATACCGACTCAATGACATCAATCGCGTCGCAATCCATTTTTAGCTTGCCCTCGATTGCCGAAACCAGATGCAGCACATTCTGATACTCTTCGAGAGCACAATATTGAGTCACTTGGATTGATGTGTCGTCACAGACTCGGGATAGATCGTTACGCATCAGGTCAACGATCATGGTATTTTCGGCTCGATCCTTTTCGCTTGCCAGCAGCTGCCGTCTCGATTCAATGTCAACCTTGGGCGTTCCAGTTCGTCGGCGAGTTCCTTTGATTGGCCTCGTTTCTACGATCCCGTCTTTAATCGAAATGAAACGCTCGGGCGATGCGCTGACGATCTGAGCGTTCGCAGCATCGGGGTGTTCCGACGTTGGGAAGTCAAAGTAACCGCTGAACGGGGCCGGATTGCATGATCGCAGGCGATGGTACAGATTCGCAGAGCTGCAAGTGGCTTCGTGGAGTAGTCGTTGCGCTAGGTTGATCTGGAAAACGTCGCCCGCGCGGATATGCTCGATCGAACGTTTGACCGCGTCGATATACTGTTCGCGATTGAAATTGCTGGTCAGACCTTCTGGTCCACCAGTCGAATATTGTGGCGCGGCTGGTGCGATGTCTTGTGCGCCGGGCGTGAAGGAGGCGTCTGAGTCAGTCTGTTGTTCGGGCGATTGCAGCCAATCCATGATTTGTTTAGCGCGGTCATTGGCTCGCGTGGTCCGGGCGGCGCTTTCGGTTTCTGGCATCCCTTGCGAAATGATCCACGCCCGATCCTGTTCGTGATCCCATGCAATGACGACGTCGTAGCAGCCAAGTGCAATGGCCGGAATTTTGAACGGGTCGAACTTGGCCGCTGGGATGTCTTCGAACGAGTGTTTCAAGTCGTAACTTAGCAAGCCGGCCCAACCACCTTGCATGGGCGGAAGGTTGGGAATGGTCTCGCACCGCCAAGCCTTGAGCGAACTGCGAATCTTTTGCAGTGGATTTCCTGCGCCGACTTCCTTGATGACCCAGTCGAACGGATCCGCCATCAGAAAGCTGTATTGGCCCAGTGGCTTCCCCGCAGATGTTTCGATCTGCATCGCACTGTCCAGCAGCAAGCAGCCGGGTTTGGATCGTAGCGCGTTAAATGCGTCCACGACACTTGGCACGGGGAGAAGTTCCCGGACACATGCTCCATGGATGTTCGGGTTGGATTCTTTTTCAGGCAAAACGGTCGATGGTTCAGAAAGTTGGTTCGGGCAAGGCTTTCGAAACCTTTTCGGCTCGCAGCATGACCGTGTCTATGTTGTGGTTCAGAATCTTGTTGCTTTTAGCCGCCGCATGAGCCTTCTGCCAATTCGGTTGATCAACCGGGAATTCCTTGACGTCTGAGCTGTCTCCGGTCGAGAGTTTTCAAGCAACTGCGGGAGAATTCTGGGGTTCAACAAAAATCGTGGCCGGCGTGAATGCGTATAATCATTGTATCTCGAAAAGGATCGCGTTGGTAAGGCGGACGGCCAGATAAAACAGGCCTGTCGAAACGGCTTGGACGCGGCCGATAAAGATTATTTGTTCCCACTCGGTTAAGCTTCATGCCAGTTGAAAAATCAATAACGAAAGCCCTGCGATATGCAAAGCGGCTTGTCAGCTTCGACACGACCAGTCATCGGTCGAATCGATTGATCTGCAAGTATCTGGAAATGAAACTCACCAAGCATGGTTTTCTAATCGAGAGAACCGAATACGTGGACGAAGCGGGTGTCCGAAAAGAGAACCTGATCGCCAAAAAGGGAGTTGGCACCGGAGGGCTGGCTTATTTTGCTCATTCGGACGTCGTCCCAGCAAGCAACTGGTTCGACGGTACGCCGGGCCCGTTCGATCCGACCGTGGTTGGCGATCGGCTGTACGGTCGTGGGAGTTGTGACATGAAAGGGTCCATCGCTTGCATGTTGGCAGCGGTTCAGATGTTTGAACTCGATGATTTGAAGCAGCCACTGTATTTTGTTGTGACGGCGGATGAGGAAACCGGGTTCGCCGGGGCTCGGTCGGTCGTGGAAGACAGCAAAATTTATCGAGAAATTGTTGACCATGGAACGCGCGCCATCATTGGCGAACCAACCTCGCTGGACGTCGTTTATGCTCATAAGGGGATCTATCAAATCACGGCGACGGCAACAGGTCGCGCCGGTCATTCAAGCACTCGTGAAGGCCTAAACGCCAACCTTGCCATGATCCCGTTTTTGCAGGATTTGAAAAATTTGCGATCCATAACAGAAACTGACACGGCGTGGCAGAATGATTTGTTCGATCCTCCGACGCTGACCATGAACATCTGCATCAAAGATAATGCCGAGGCCACGAACGTTACTCCATCCAAAAGTGTCTGCAGGACATCCTTGCGACCGATGCCGGGTGTTGATGTCGAGCCATTGATTGAAAAACTGGTCGATTCGGCTCAGCAAAATAGTTTGCAGCTAAAGATCCAACGTCATGGTGCTCCGATGCTGACCGATGTCGGTTCGGACTTTGTCGCTCAAGCGTTGGAGTTGTCTGACAGGCAACAGCCTCGGTCCGCATGCTACGGTACTGATGGCGGTGTTTTCACCGAAATTGAGAACAAAATTGTGATTGGTCCAGGGAGTATCGATCAGGCTCACACTCACGACGAATGGATTTCGCTCGACCAGCTGGACAAGGGGACCGAGCTTTTCGCTCGGATGATCCGACGCTGGTGCGGCTAGTGTTCCACTAAAGTTGGCTGACCGCCAAGTTGCAGAACTTTTAATAAAACGATTCGAGTTAAAGCATGGAAGACAAATCGGTCTCGATCCGCGAGGCGAAGGCAAGTGACCTAGCAGCCGTTCAGAGTTTTCTGCAGCTTTACGTGGATTCTCAGCAATTACTGCAACGCACATCCCTTGAGCTAGAACTGCTGCTTAAACATGGCTTTGTTGCACACGTATTGAATGAAGCCGAGCAAAACGTGGTGGGGTTTGCTGCCTTGGAAGTTTATTCCAAAAAGCTGGCCGAGATCCAATGCCTTGCCGTGGACGCGAAGTTTCGGCGGCGCGGTATCGGGCGAGAATTGGTGCGGCGATGTGTTGAGCGAGCGGCCGAAGAGAAGGTGAAGGAGTTGCTGGCAATTTCCAGTTCCGAGGAAATGTTGATGGCCTGTGGATTCGACTATGCACTGCCCGGTCAAAAACGAGCATTTTTCTTGCAGCCCGGTGAGCCGACGGACAAATGAACCGTTTTGCAAATTACGTCAGTGCACCAATGAGATCATTTTACGAATGATGTCGGCGAATATCAGGACCGAAAGTCCGGCGCTATGTCAGCCCCGGGCAACGCCCTAGGAATTCAAAAACAACACCAAGCCCCGCAGGGGCGGCCCTAACTGGAACTCCAGATCTTAGGGCCGGACCTTCGGCCCTCAAGTAGGTCTCGCCTAGCGTCAACACAATTCCGCTCGCATACGCAATTCCACTCGCATGCTTCTTGGATATGCCCCAAATCTCTTTACACCGACTGCTGGCGTTCG
>CAZLYM010000027.1:8708-18126 GCA_964563475.1 uncultured Pirellulaceae bacterium | reverse complement strand
CTCGCATGCTTCTTGGATATGCCCCAAATCTCTTTACACCGACTGCTGGCGTTCGATCAGCCAAAGATGATCAGATAGCCCAGCGCAAAAATTCCTGCGTCCACGATTAAGTGGCTGACCCACGGGATTCTTAGCCTCCCGCTGTCGTGGTAGAGCCATGCCCATACGACTCCGCCAATGCCAACGCAGAACGAAAGCAACCAAGTCAGGGGCGAGCCCCAACCAAAATAAGTGGCTAGGAGAATCACGTGATGCGAAGCAAACCCGGCACTGGAGATCAGGTTCGCTTTAAGTGTTGTCGTCAGCGAGTTTAGTTGATCGAACACGAACCAACGCCAGTAGTACTCTTCTAGGAACGAGTGAAAGAGCGAATAGAAGACGCCGATCGCTAGAAATTTCACGGGAGTATTCAGGTTCGCGCCCGCAACTTTCTCGTTCACCCTTTCAACTGCCGCATTCGCAATGTCGCTACCGACTAGGAAGACGAACCATGTAATCGCCATCGACACGACCACCAAAATTCCAAACACGACGCCAATCGTCCAGCGTTGCCGGTTCCGTTCTGGAGAGATACCGCTGACGCTCGTGCGGGAAAACCGGGCGCGATGGAACAACCAGACGAAAATGACGGGGAAGGTGAACTGGATGGTTTTGCCGATCGCATAGGCAGTCTGTTGCATTGCTGCCGGTGCTTTGGCCAGCAGCACAAAGTAGACCAACGTGACCACGGTCGGTAGCACGATGGCGAACGCGACAGCTGGCCGATCGAAGCGATGCGTTCCAATGGAAGCACTTGTGCTTGGTTCCGTGGGATCACTCATACTTTGTTGCCGTCCTTGATTGCGGTGTCCAGTTTTCGAAACGCCAGTTCGATCTGGTCGATTGTGTCATCATTTGACAATAGGATCGGGTGATGAAGCAACACGGTTTGCTCGATCGCCGTTTTGCAATTTTGAAGCGACCCGACTTTGCGACAACGTCGTTCGGATCGGTTCAAGAAACCACGGAAGCCGCTTCCGATCGGTAGGCCTTCGGCTTGGGCGGCATGGATCCACTTGTCTCGTAGCCACGGATCACAACTCAGCAGGAACGGCACTTTAAAAAAAGCGGGGCTCGTTTCATCACCAAAGGTCTGCGGATTGAGGCTCGACACGGTTGGCATTGGTTGGGTGAAATCTAACAATCGCAACGCGTTTCGATTTCGTTTGGCATTCACGGCGTCTAGAGCTTTAAGCTGTGGCGTGAGCACCATCGCCTGCAATTGCGAAAGAGGGTACGCCTCGTTTCCTCGGTCGTTCGAGATTTTCACTCGTTGTGCGATACGCGAGTCATTGGTCAGCACGGCGCCGCCGCGTCCTGCAGACAAAAGTTTACTGCCTCCGAAGCTCAGTACTGAAACGTCACCGAAAGTCCCCAACGGTTGATTTCCCAGTCGACCGCCGGGAGCCTGGCAAACGTCCTCGACAATTTGCACATCGCCGCGGCCAAGTTCTTCCAGTCGTTGGCGAAGCGCCGGAATGTTCGCAATTTGGCCATGCAGATGAGAAACCAAGATCGCGGTCGTTTGTTTGGAAAGCGAATCCTCGATCGAATCGAAATCCATGATCCATCCACCGGTGACCACGTCGACCAAGACCGGTGTCGCCCCAACGGCCTCGATCGCGCGAAAGTTGCCGGGAAAATCATAGCCGGCAAGGATGACTTCATCGCTCGGTTTGATTCCGAGTCCGCGTAGAGCCAGTTCGACCCCAATCGTTCCACTGCTGCAGCAGACAACGTGGGTGCAGCCAAAAAACTGGCCAAGTTGCTGGTTCAGTTCGTCCAGCCATGGGCCGTGGTACGCACCCCAAGTATGATCGGCGAGCGCTTGATCGATGGCCGCACGAATTTCTTCGCTGGCGGTTGGCCACGCGGGCGGCGGTTGCAAAATAGCGGGAGTTCCACCATCGACCGCAAGATTTAATAAGTCTGACTCTTTCAACTGCGCCAATCTGGCTGACTGTCAGCCTGATCCATTCGTGATAAAATCTGTCCTGTCTCACAAGTTTAATCGAATCAGGTCGCCTCCAACATGCACAAGCCCATCCGTTTTTTAATGATTGGCGGTTTTCTGGGCGCCGGTAAGACGACTGCGATCGGCCGGTTGGCCAGTCACTACGTGGCTCAAGGCAAGAACGTTGCCATCGTCACCAACGATCAGGCTTACGATCTGGTCGATACGCACACCTTACGAGCCGGCGGATTTCACGTTGGCGAGGTACCCGGTGCGTGCTTCTGCTGCAAATTCGACGATCTGGTGGGAACGATCAGTGACCTGTCGTCGCAGTCAGTCCCCGATATCGTGATCGCAGAACCGGTTGGAAGTTGTACCGATCTGGTGGCAACTGTGATTGAGCCCATGCAGCAACTGCTGGGGGACCGATTTGAATTGGGGCCGCTGGTTGTTTTGCTCAAGCCGGAACATGGGCGAAAAATATTGTGCTCAACGTCGGGGCGAGGATTTTCTCCCAAGGCCGAGTACATTTTCCTCAAGCAATTGGAAGAAGCCGACGCGATCGCCGTCAATAAAATTGACAAACTGTCCGAGTCGCAGCAGCAGGAATTGTTGGATCGGTTGGCGGATCGATTTCCCGAGACGAGCGCTTTCGGAATCAGCGCCAGAGACGGCGCTGGGTTCCAGTTGCTGATCGACGCGGCATCGGGACTGCGAACGCGGCGACTTAATTCGATGTCGATGGATTACGACACCTATGCCGAAGGGGAGGCCGAACTCGGTTGGCTCAATGGTCAGATTACTGCTCAGTCAGAAGAGAAGTTTTCGCTGGATGACGTAACACTGGCAATCGTCAACGCGATGGAGCAGCGATTGACCGACCAAGAGTGCGAAGTCGCTCATTTGAAGGTGCTTGGGCAGACGCTCAATGATGCTGCGGTGGCCAATGTGGTTGGCGGAGGTTCCCAGGCTGAGCTCAGTTTGGCCAGTGAGATCAAGACGCTCAATGCCGAACTGTTGGTCAACGCCCGCGTGGCTGCCGATCCGGAATTGTTAGAATCGATTGTCCACGCCGCCGCGGGGGATGTGCAGCAATCGCTCGCGGTTTCGCTGAACGTTGGGGAAATCCAGCGTTTCCGCCCTGCCCCGCCCCAGCCGACCCACCGCCGGAAGTGATAGCACGTGTTGCTGGCACGTCAATCACGTTGACGCGACGGGCGGCATTCAGGTACTTCATACCCTCCGATAACTCTCGGCAGGTACGGATTGCGCGCTGAAATATGCGAGGAATGCGACTGCTTGCGCGTTGTCCAAAGTTTAACGGTGATCATGGTTTCCGACGTTTTCCAACACGAACTTCAACGGGCTGGCAGCTTTTGTATGCGCTGGCGTGTGGTCGTGTTGTTGTCGACCGTTGTTATGACGACGGGGTGCCAGCTGACGGCCGAACAGACCATTCGCAAGGTCGCAAC
Source organism: uncultured Pirellulaceae bacterium (assembly GCA_964563475.1). Classification (GTDB taxonomy): domain Bacteria; phylum Planctomycetota; class Planctomycetia; order Pirellulales; family Pirellulaceae; genus Mariniblastus. The sequence goes on along the minus strand of CAZLYM010000027.1, from coordinate 14,661 downwards.
GGTTGCCAGTTGGGGCCCGGGCGACACCATTGATGTTACACCTCGGAAATCACCCATCGCCTTGCCTGCAAGGAATTGGTTGGCCAAAGCGCCGCAGCCATCTCCGCGAACTGAGCAACTGTTGCGCAAGTTTAATGTGCTTGAGCAATATCAGAACGATCCTGATTCGGTGATCGCTTGGCTTCGGAAATTAGTAGCCCAATCTCCCGTCATGCAGGAAGTTTACGCGTTGGCGGAACTTTCCCAACAACAGGCGCGGTGGTCGCTCCAACGTGGCAATCGAAGCCGCGCGATTCGAATGTACTCGGTCGCGCTGCAGCATTCGTACCAATTTCTCTTTGCGCCTCAGTTGGACGTTGCAAGAAATGCTTACGATCCCCAGTTCCGTGGTATGTGTGACATCTACAACCAATCTTTGGAATCCTTGCTGCGCGTGGTGTGTGACAACGGCACGCTGCTTCCGGGGCAATCGATGACGGTCGAAGACGATCAACATGAGATTAGATTTGAGGTCCGCATTGATGGTCGATGGAAGAACGAACGGTTCGAGAAGTTCGAACTGGTGGGTGACTATCAAACGCGTGGCTTTGAGAACCAGTATCGCACATACGGATTGGGAGTGCCGTTGATCGCGGTGCGAGAGCAACAGGCTGCGGACGCTCCTGTAGAGAAATACTATCCTCCCGATTTGACACTGGCGATGACGGCATTCTGTCACTTTGAGAACTCGGTTCCCAACCTTGATCCGTTGGCCGTCAACCCGGAAACAACGGTCAAGCATCGCGCGGTGTTGACGTTGTACGATCCGCTGGAAAATCCAACGATTGAGGCCCACGCGAAGACGGTTCCGTTACAGAGCGATACAACGACTCCGTTGGCGTATCATTTGGATGATCCGCTTTTGAATACGGGGGTGTTGGCAACCGCTTCGTTGCTGAACGCGGAAACCACCGAGAAAATTCACGGCATGTACATGCTCGAGCCCTACGATCCGAACAAGATCCCGGTGGTGATGGTTCACGGATTGTGGTCCAGTCCCGTGACTTGGGCTCACATGTTTAACGACTTGAGGGCCAACGCGGACATTCACAAGAACTATCAGTTTTGGTTTTATGGTTACTCAACCGCACAGCCGTTCTGGGTTTCTGCAATGCGGATGCGACAAGACTTGATTCGAATTCACGAGGAACTTGATCCCCAGGGGTATTCGAAGTCGCTTGATCAAATGGTGCTAGTCGGGCACAGCATGGGTGGGTTGATCTCCAAGATGCAAACGGTTCCTAGCGGGGATCGATTTTGGCGGCACGTGAGCGATGTTCCAATCGATTCGTTGCGAGGAGATCCGGAAACACTTGACCGGGTGCGGAATGTGTTCTTTTTTGAGCCGGTGGATTCCATTAAACGAGTGATCACGATCGCCACTCCATTTTCAGGCAGTGAGTTCGCCAACGGGACAGCTCGCTGGTTTAGTCATAAGTTTTTCACGCTACCATCGTTCCAGACGACCGATTTTGAGAAGTTGGTTTCTCAAAACCCAAGTGCATTCGCCGATCCCGAGTTGTTAACGGCTCGAACGAGCGTTGATTCTCTGGCAGTCGATTCGCCGATGATCGAAGAACTGCGATCGTCACCCGTTTCCGAGACCGTAACGTTCAACAACATTATTGGCAGGCTGTCGAAAAAGTCAGTGCTCTCCAAAGGCGTCTCGAACGACGGTGACGGTGTTGTTTCGGTCCAAAGCGCACGACATGATCAGTGCGAATCGGAAGTGCTTGTTTCCGAGGAACATTCGAAGGTCCATCAACACTCGGCATGTATCTATGAAGTACAGCGTGTCTTGCTGGCGAATCTAACGAAGTTACAGCGGATTGAAGGAAGAACAATCCCAGTGATCCCGTTTGCGGGAGATCAGGGTTGGGGGCAACCATCGTCGCCAACGATTCATCCGCCTGTTTCGCAGCCGCGTGTTGCGGAGCAAGTGGCGCCTGTCGTGCCAGCCAATACGTCTTCGCGGCGTCGATAAAGCAGGTCGCATTTGCCTGTCGATTGGAACGACGTTTGGGTTCAGATTGCTTATCCAAAGAGTACGCTTGATGAGCGCGTAGTCGCTGATAGCGTGGTCGCTGATTGCGTAATCGCAAAGGTGCAAGGCTGGGGCATCCGTGCCTGCCAGACTGCATAGCGTGATAAGAAGAGAGGCGTGATCACAATCACGAAACGAGTGGCAATTGATCTGCCAGTCGGGTATGTCATTCCGTGACACGAGCTCCGGCGTTGTCGATGGCAATTCGGTCAACGATCTCCTTGAGCCGATTGTGCTTCAGGACTCGCGGCAGTCGGCCTTCAAAGCGAATCGTTTCCGACTCTGTCTCGCTGGGAAGCCGGTTTGTCGTTTTGTGTGAACGGGTTTGCGTGCGTGGTGACTGTTGGTTCGATGTGAACTGGACGCACTGACGGTCTGATGACTCGGATTCGGTCTCGCCGTCCGAATTGAATACGATTGTGAACTCTGCCCCGTCGTCTGCGTGGTCGTCACGTTGCTCCGTTTCAGGTTCAAGCTCGCCTCGAACAACTTTGATGTCACGTGGGGCTTCGATGCCCAGTCGCACGGTATTACCCCGAGTCTTGAGGATGGTGATTTTGATTTGATCACCGATCAAAATTTCCTGATCTTGTTTTCTTGAAAGAACCAACATTGATACACTCCTTTGTGAATTGATGATTGTTTTGAAAAACGTTCGCAAGGTTCGTTTTTCTACACACTGAAAAACACCCAAACCCGATTCGTCGGTCTTTGAGTGATTCTTCCTGATGCACTCTGCGTGCCATAACCGTTTGACGGGACAAGCAATTAACAAAACTCCAGTGTTTCCAAGGAGTTTCGGTAAAAACGAATGCCTGCTAGCGGTCTAGATTGAAAATCATGCATGCCGCGACTGAAAATATTGCAGGGTAACTGCCTGACAGGAGTGTTGGTTTTGCCGAACAATTTTCGGGTGCATGCGTTGTGACTACGTAAGGACGCTCACGCAATCGTCAAGAGTGGCTCTCGTTGGCATGAATCTCGATTCGTGAGCAGTTTAACGACACGCCGGAGACGACCGTGTTTTCCCACCCAACGCTAATCGTCGACGCCTGCCAGTTAATCGTTAAACAGGACAAGCATCGTTCAGCTAGGGTTTTCGGTTTTTTGAAAGCAACCAATGTAAAGTAAGTGCCATTTAGCTATCGCCCTAGGGCTCATGACATCAAACAACAGGCGTTGTCTTACAGCGAGTTGCGTTTGAGCAGTTCATCGCGCATGCGAGCAGCTGATTCGTAATCCTCTTTCTCGATCGCGGCTTCAAGCCGTTCCCTAAGCGTCGGCCCGACATCGTATTTTGCTCGTAGGCTCTCGCGGAATTCGACCAAGCGTTCGACTAATTCGTCTTCTTCGAATTGTTCTTCGGCTTCGTATTCGACGAATAGCTCACGAAGTTTTTCCAGACCCACGTTTACTTCTTCGATGGCTTGTTCGACGGCCGTGGGGTCGTCGAAATTCTCATCGTCTTCATTTAACCGCGATAACGCGGCTGCTTGAGTGCGGTGGTAAAGCACGAAAGGCCGGTATTGTTCGTGCGAGATCGTCCAGTTTTCGTCGGGCGAATACTCCTTGCAAAAATCCATCAAGTCCAAGGTATGGTCGGCATCCTTGACGGCGTTGCCAAATTCTTTCAGCTGTAACCAGCAAACGCGACGGTGATAAAACTGAACGAACTCACGATCAATTTCCAAACAGTCGTCGTCGTCCAGTTCAAACGCGGTCGATTCGATATCGGATTTTTTCTTCAGGAACTCATAGTACGTACTCGCGTTGTTGGGGCGAATTCCGTCCGGTCGACCTTCGGTTTCAAGTTGCAGAACTCCCATGTCGACCCGCATTTGTAAAACTTTCCGTTGGCTGGACTCAAGCAACCGCACGTTGATGTTCGTGGGGTCAAAGGGCCATTCCTTCAGGAGTTCATCGATGATCTGTTGATTATCCATCTGCAAAAATTCTCAAGACGTCGATTGCGAACGACACCGGTGGGTTCGCACTGGTTGAATTATAACACGGTCGAGATTTTACCGCTTCCCGGGTCTGTGTCCTCTTTTACCCATGCTCGCCCTTTTGGGATCAAAAAATACCCTCAATCGTGAAAGCGAATACTCCCCCTTTGCGTTTTCTTCTCTGAACGCCGTCGCTTTTGATCAAGGCGTTTTCGGTTGGCGGCCTTGGATCGCTTGATTGGCTTCCGTTTTTTCGGAGGAGCTATCACCATCAGAATCAGCTGGCGAAGCTTTTCCTGAACGTCCGCCACGTTACGCGGTTGGTCTCGGTATCGGTGGCTGGTGAGGATCAACAAGCCATCTTTGTTGATACGGTTTCCAAAGCGGGCGAGAAATCGCTGTCTGACCGCCGGAGGCAGGGATGGGGTTTTGCGTATGTCCCAGCGCAGCGTGACTTTTGAGTTCACCTTGTTGACGTTTTGCCCACCTGGTCCGGGCGAACGTGAGAACGACAGTTGAAGCTCAGAGCGAGGAATGACGATCGTGTCGCTAACGCTTAGCATTGGTGTTGTGAATTGGCAGAGGAGTGAGTGATCGTTTGGCTACGGGGCGAAGAACTAATTTCCGGCCGGTATGATAAAACGGAAGCCAGCGTTCTAGGTATTAACCAGATACGAGCTCGCCTTTTTCATTTTAACGACGGCTTGCGGAAATAGTGTCGCCTAGAACACGTGTTGAAAGCAGGCAGTGCGAAAGCCGATCCCGGCGTCACGCCAAGCGATAGACGATTGGTTTATCTGGCTTGGAACTACCTGTCCCAGTATGGACGAGGCAGCCGCAGAATAGGTTCACTCGGGAAATCGAAGTTGAGCGGTTGGAAGACTCTTTTTGGGTTCCGGTCGGACCGGCTGGACTGGCAATTGATGCCGCAAATAGTCGTACGAGAGATCAAGGCGTTCAAAGTAATCAATGCCTTCGACTCCAACCCCGTGAACTTCCAGTTCGATCGGACCGGTGTAGTCCAAGGCGTCCAATTTCGTGATCCACGCCGCCAGATCAACGGAGCCCTGCCCTGGCAGCAAACGGTTCTCTTCGACAATGGCAGAGTCGATTCGATCTGATAGTTGAACTAGGTTGATCCGATCGGCAAACTGTTCCAGTCGGTCCAGCGTGGGTTGGTTGAGTCCAGCATGATACAAATCCAACACTAGCCCAAGTTGTTCAGACGCGAAGCTGTTCAGCAATTGATCGATTTGTGAGAACGAGTGAACGAATGTCCAAGGCGATTCGACAAATCCGGGGATCAGCTCAATCGAGAGCTTGACGCCGTAGTCTTCTGCAACCGGAGTCAGTTGCGCCAGCGCCGATTCCAGCAGCCGAAACGCGTGTGTGTTGGTGTGATTGTTTCGGGCCCCGGGATGAACGATCAAAGTTTCTGCGTTCAATTTGCTGGCCAAGCTGATCGCGTCAACTGCGTCGTCGATCGCGTCGATATAGCTGCGACCGTCACTGCCAGTGAACCCACCTGCCCAGTTTAGGCTGGATACGGTGAGAGAGCTGTCATACAGCATGTCGATTGCGTTGCGGTGCCCAAAGTCATCGATCTTTCGACGCCAGATTCCAATCGAGTCATAGCCGAGGGTTTGATATCGGAGCAAGTCTTCTTCGAACGTCCAGTGATATGTCGTGAATTGACTGACCGAAATCTGTCGCATAGTGACTCTCCAGGAGATCAAGAAGTCAACCGGTTAGGTCACCGGTACTCGTGAGTCAAAAAGTATGTCCCTGAACACGAAGTCTGTAAACCTGACTTTCAAAAAAAGTGCGACTCGTTTTTTTTTCTGACGTGGCTTGACGACTTTTATAAAAGGTGCTTTGTGGCATGTCCGCAACCAGAACCATCGCTATTTGCTAGAGAACTTTG
>CAZLYM010000027.1:0-8608 GCA_964563475.1 uncultured Pirellulaceae bacterium | reverse complement strand
AAGTCCGAGTTGCATTAAGACGGTGTGCTCATAGGGGCCATCGAAATGTCTTTTTTCATAGGGAATGGCCGAGAAGATAAGTCGAGGTATCTCTGAAAACCGTCTTGAGCTTCCTCAGGTGGTAAGGGGGCGATTCGAAAACGATTTCATTCAAGAACGGCACATTTGTGTTTCTCGTTTCCCAACCAGCGCGCACTATGGTTTTTCGTGGTAGTGGGTGTGTTTGGTCTGCGTGCTATCGCGCGTTGCCAGCAATGTGATACCTCAAATTTGAGTACATATTGGAATTTAGTTGCACATTGATTTTGGGAGCGTACAATGCGCCTTGCACACGTTCATTCGGCCGATGGGCATTTTCAGTACGAGTGACAACCGGCTGGTGTCGCTTGGCGAATGGCCTGTGCAAAATGGCTTACTTTGCCTGCTCCTAGATTTATCTGCTTTGACTTCCGGTAAAGGTGAGATCGCCTGGAATCAATCCACAAAAAGGAGCGTTGCCATGTCGTTGGCACAGCAGGAAGTCGGTTCGGCTGCCAGATATAGCCCGGACCAATTGGATCGTGAGCTTCGAAGTCGAGTCGCCGAATATCTATTTGATCGCAACGAGCATGCATTTCGGTCACTACACGTTGAGGCCGATCACGGGACGGTGACGCTGACTGGCCTAGTCAGAAGCTACTACGAGAAGCAGGTCGCTGCATCGTGTTTGAATGTCTCAGGGGTGCTGAACCTGATCAACAATCTAACCGTCCCCGAGTGGGAGACTGAGGATGACGAGTTTCCGTTTACGCTGTGAGGTTTGGGCACGCTGCGATTGAGTTCTACACGTTGCGCTGCTAACGCTTCACCAGACGCTTGGCCCGATGCTCGGGACTAGTTCAAGTACGGCCAGTCTTTGGACGGAAAAACGCCTAGTAATTCATAGAACGATTTAGCGAATGGCGGGCCATGCCGATTTGGCCGTGGATGAAATGTTCTTGCGAGTTTGTTCTAGCCACTGGTTGGAAACTTGAGCCGTTGAATTGAGCGATTGCAGGGCTTCGTCAATCTGAGCCACAAGATCGACCGATTGTCGTTCGACTGTGTCCTTCCATTGCTGCCTTTGTCCGGCAAGATGCTGACGCTGGATGTCTTGACTGACTTGGTTCATCGATTGGGCAAATCGGTTCCCAAGATCGCTCTCGATTTTCATCTGATAGTTTTCCAGTGTTCCCGAGAGTGTCACACGCGTGTCATACTGATTTAACCCACTCAATTCTTGGTTCAGCCGTAACGCCATTTCGGTCCCGCCTGCGATGGAGTGCAGTTGGTCAACGTGCAGCGACACATTGAAGTGTCGAAAGATCAGTTCGCCCGCCAGAGTGTCTCCAATTGCTTTCAGACGCACGTCCGCCTGAAGTTTCATGTTTGGCCCTACGGTCACTAGGATGCTGCGATCGCTTCCCAGAGGGTTTTGCTGGACCTGCAAGTCAGGGCAGCGGATGTCCAGCGTGTCTGAGGGCACGTCCGTTCGTCGATCAAGAGTGGATTTCACAACAAAGTGATGTTTGCCTTGGGCTCGCAGATCGAATGTCGTAGGTTGGGTTTGGCGTGTCGGTTGGCTACTCAGGTGATGCAGTTTGCCAGCAAAGTTCAGAAATTGTCCGGCAAAGTGACCAGCACCTTCGATATCAAGTTCCTTGATCAGAAAGTCCGGCGGTACAGCATTCCCGTCTTGCGAAGGAATTGCCACGTTGAGCCCGCGGATCGGTTGAGGGTGAAAGTCTTGCTTGATGTTTGGCACCGCGTTTCGAAACCATCGGAACCATCGCACAATCTCGTCGGCACGTGCTTGTTGAGAGCGAACCAGTAACAATTGAGTGATCGCGTTTCCGTCGAATGATTGAATACTGGCAAGTTGTTCAATTGCTTGCAGGTCGGCTTGTTGAGCCGCTGTGAGTTTCGATTTGTCTGTAGCAGCCTGCGTCCGCATAACCGCCAATCGTTCCTGAACCGATTTCGTTTGCTGCAAGAGCGAAGTTATTTGCGTTAGCGTTGATTCGAAATCCTGACGCAATGGGTTGTCGTCGTGATGATTGAGCGACTCTTTCAGCTGATCGATCTGCTGGTTGATTTGCTGGAGTTCTTTGCTGGTTTTGGCCAGCATAGGCGACCAGTTTTCCGCCAAGACCTCGAGCGTGCCAGCGGATTTGAGTTTCGGAGTTTCGTTGCTAACGATTTGTTCCTGCAGCTGATCCAGCCAGAGTGATTCGGGCTCGGTGACGTCTGGTTTCAGATCGTCTGCGTTGGCGATAGACGATTTTAAAGTTAATTTAGGAGTGTCATGTGTTGCAGCGGTTGTCGCTGTGTGGTGCATTCTGCCGGACAGGATCCCAGAACTGGTTCTGGGAGATCCGAACCGCAGGTTACTGGTTCTTCCACCCGTTACTTTGATTTTGCGTCGCAACAACGATGCGAAATCAATATCCAGATAGGCCATATCGGCTTGAAACAGGTTCAAATCCGTGTCGCGCGGATCGGCTACCTGAAACTCCTGTAAAAATACTTTGCCCTCGTTCAGATTCAACCGTAGTTGGTCAATGTCAACTTTGGCGCCAGTGACTGCTTGGACGTGTGCCACCAACGCGCGGCGCATCAGCGAGTCAGCACACAGCCAGACGACGAGGCCGGCCAACACGATGATAATTAGTCGAGGAAACAGGTAAGTCCAACGTCTCATGGATAGTTAACTTTCCTGAAGGGTTGGGGTGTGAACGATCGGGAAGTCGCTAGGTGAATCCAGCTCTCGCTGAGTATCCAAATGGCTGTGAATTCGAGGATCGCGATAGAGCGCGTGAGCGATCAGATAGGCTGGTATCATTGAGAGAAAGCCAATTGTCGTCAGTCCCATCACGACGGTGTTGTTTAGCCGAGTCCACGCGAACAGCGGCAATTCGAACCATGCGACCAAGTAGCTAAACACGGTAGAGCTGTTGAGCACGATTTGCCCGACACTATGAGCCAATCCGTCCATTGATACGCTTAGCACCGAACCAATTGCAATGGCGACTAGCGTTGCGCCAAGATTGACGGGTAAGAGCAGCGTGAACAAACCGATGGCCCACGGCAACAGTGAATCTTTTGGAACAATGCCGATCATCAGACCGAGAGAAATTCCTAACCCGAATTGTGCTCGGAGATTTCCCGTGATGGTGTTGTGGCCGGGTATCCTGCCGAAAAGGCTCATCGCATCCCTGCTTTTCTTCACGCTTTTGAAGTTTGAATCGCGCACGGCATCCTGCGGTGCGAGTTATCAGATCCGTATGATCAGGCTTTTTAGCGAAACCGATTTTGCGTGTCGATGCGAGTTTTGTTGGTGCTTGCAGATGGATGGCAGCTGATTTGACCCGCAGGGCCGGGGAGTGACTTTTAATTTTACGCGCTTGCTGGCCGCCCGATTCCACGGCGTGAACATGCACACGTAGAATTTAACGATTCGATGCGGAAGGAAGAGCAGCGACTCACATTCTGTGAGGTGGATCGCTTTTTCCTGCGGATAGCAGGTGTGGGTTGGGGCTCCATTGATTATGCTAGCTTTAAAATAGGGCTGGTTCTGTTTGGCACCAGTCATTTACGTTTGTCGGATCAAGTTATTTTCCACTTAGGAGCGACCTCGGATGAGTTCACGAGATATTTTTGCGGATGGCATTGGCGAAATCACACTTTCAGGCGGAATGGTGCGTATGGACCTAGTCACGTTGACAGGGTCGCAGGCAAAGTCTGGAGAGAAACCGAAGCTAGAGTTTTCACAGCGTGTGATTATGCCGCCGGATGGATTTCTCCGCAGCTTCAGTGCCATGGAAAGTCTGGTCAAGCAATTGGTCGATGCCGGACTGGTCAAGCCTCGGGATCAGCAGGTCAGCGCCGAGGGTGGCGGATCTGAAAAACCATCCAGCTTCTAAAGCTAATCTTGAAACGTGTCGTGGGCTTCGGCGGAAGTCCTGTAGGCAAATCGCAGTGTACGTAAGTCGCACCAGCCTTAGCGGCCAAGTGTCGACAGAAATTGAGCCTGCATCAACGTTATCCTGCTAGGATAACTTGGTGCAGACTTGGTGGAGAGTACGGAGGCGACCGTTTCGAATCGATTCAATGATTCGTGCTAGGTACGGGGCTATAGAATGCCGATCGGATATTTTATTCCCCTGATTCCGACTCTTGGCCAAGTTCGAACACGACGTAGGTTGATTTCTCAGCCAAGTCTGTTGGGTAGACTTGCTTCAGCTTGGTACCGCCTGGCGTCAGATCGACCTGAAACTGAGGAGCCAGCAAATGAGTGGCTCCGTAGTGCTGGGCCAGTTCCAAGAGCTGATCGTCGGTGTACTGCAGCAGTCCGTTGGCAAATCGCAGTTGCGGATTGTGCAGCGTGGCGATCCGCTGCCGCCACTCGATAATGTTTGCCGCATCCTGAGGGATATCTTTCCATGCCACGACCTCTGTCCGGTGCGCGTACCATTTGAACGTTTGTTGTTGCGACGGCGTGAAAAAGACGGCATCCTCGGGCGTGTTGGTCTGAATCCACTGACAAACTTTTTTCCAATTCTGCCACGTTGCAACCGTGCGGTCCGGCGCGTCGTCATAGGTTGGGAGCGATCGATCCGCGACAGGGCGAGGGTCGTTGTAATTTTCGGAAATCATCAAGCCGGTGGCCGTTGTGATGATCCCCGTGAACAAAAACGGCATCACGGAATGAAATTTTCGTGGCCCAAAAACCAGCCATTTGCTCAGCACCAAACAACAAGCCAATGAGAGCGTCACGGGAACGGCGAAGTCGGCGATTCGGAACCAGTAGAATCGCAGCAGTCCGGCGGCTCGGGTTGATGCCCAATCGTTTTGTTCCGCGAATCCACTCAATATCAAACCGCAGTACGCGATTATCAACGTCCCGACCGTGAACCAGACAAGTGGTTGCAAGCGCCGGGCGAGACTTTTCGAATCCTTTTTGATCCAGAAGAAGAGCCAAGTTCCAAACAGCAGCAGTAGTGAAAACCGAGCAACGCGATCTGCCGTAAAGGCAGAAAACGTCAGATGATGAGAAATTCGGACGTTCACGTAAATCGAATGAGCCATTGCGGTGTCAGCGGGCCTCGCATTGCGATCGGCCAACAGCGGTGGCAAAGCGGCGGCCAACACCAGCCCCGCTGTGATCAGAATGGATCCCCAGTTAGCGCGGGCATGATCCCAAGCGGCACCCAACGGCAACTTGCTGCCCCGGTTAGGCTTGTTGCACAAGCAAAACGAAAACGCGGCTGCCAGCAGCGCCCAGCCTCCCACCAACACGTGGAACAGTGAGGCGATTCCCAGCAACGGCCACACTTGATGCCACTTGGTTTCGTTCAATTTTGCCAGAGCCAACATCACAAATGCATATGCAAATCCTTTGGCCTCAAAACCACCCACAATCCACTCGCCCGCAAGATGGAAACGTTCGTTAAGCAACAGGAAAAACATCGCCGAAAGGACCGAGAACATTTTCAGCTGAATGATGGAGCGGCTCAAACGCTGCCACCCGTACGCCAGTACCGCCCACGTGAGCACTCGTCCCACCCACGCGAAAGCAGAAAGCGACAGGAATTTTGAAATCCAGCCGAAGGCCGCATAGAACAGCCAGTGCGAAAATGAAGATGACAGAAACAGGTCGTTGGGGCACCAAGCCGGGTTCCAGAAGTGTTTGGCCTTGGTCAAGTAATGCGATTCGTTCACGTCAGGAGGCAACTGCCCGGCAACGGCGGAAAATAGCAGTAGGATCAGCGCCGTTTCCAGCAGCATCCAAACAAAAGGAGTAAATTGAAAACTGTGGGTAGAAATGATTGGGTCAGCCGAGGTTGTCGATTGACCACCTGTTGAGCCTTTGCTGTCTGAGTTAATCTGGAACCACAAGTGATTCGCTTGATTGCTGAAAATGCGTGAGAGCATCAGGTCCTGCGGGTAGATAAGTTGCCGAATATAAATGATTGTTGATTGATCTTACTTGGCTTTGTCCCAAAACAAAGTTCTGAGCGGCTGAAAGCCGTATTGTTTTGGCTCTGCGAGCCCTTTTGGGTCAAAGTCTAGAGCGAGATGAAATTGAATCTGGTAATTTGTTGCGGGGCAAGTCATTAGGCAAGTAGTAGGATGAAACCCACCAGCAGATCGACGAAATCCGTCGAGGTTTAATATCCTGAGCGTTAGGTTTAAACTTGCCTTCTGCCTTAGGGCTTGCCGCAGCATGTTATAACTCGAAGCGTGGGGGATCGGATCGTTGAATCTTCCTCGCTCACGCTTCAAGCTATGATTTTAGCGAAGATTTCGAGGGGAATCCTAGGATCTTTCGAGTGTTTCGCTTCGTCCAAAATTACCGTCTTCTTCGTTTCCGAACTCGCTGACCCATGCAGAAAAAAATCGGTCGCAATAATATTGTCTTGCTGGGCGTCGGGCACACCAATGCTCATGTCGTCCGCATGTGGAAAATGCAACCGCTCGCTGGTGCGCAGTTGGTGTGTGTTTCTAATTTCCCGGTTGCGACGTATTCCGGTATGTTACCCGGTGTGCTGGCAGGGCAGTATCCGGTGTCGGCGATGGAAATCGATCTGGTTCGACTCTGCCAGTCGGCTGGAGCCCGCTTGATCGTGAACGAAGTGACGGGGCTGGACCTCGACCGGGGACGCATTGAGTTCCGCGATCGACCCCCGCTTCCGTACCGGCTACTGTCGATCGGGGTCGGATCCCAACCGACGTTTGCGGATGTTGAGGTGGCCAGTGACGATGCTTTGTTGGCCGTGAAACCGATGCAGACGTTTCTGCCGCGACTGCAAGAGCGAATTGACGCGGTCGAAAAATTGAAACCGAACCAGCCCGTTCGAATCGCGATTGTCGGTGGCGGCATCGGCAGTATCGAGATTGCGTTCTGCCTGAAAAAGAGGTTCAAGAAATCAGGCAACGCCAATGTGGAATTGTCTCTGGTGACGGGAGGCAAACGAGTCGGTGCCGGGTTGTCCGATTCGGCGGCCCAGATCGTTCAGGAGCAACTGGACGAAAAGGGAATCGCTGTTCACGCAGGGAACCGTGTGAAGCGAGTGAATGCGGACTCGATCGAGTTAAACAATGGCGATCGAGTGGACGCGGATGCGATTATTTGGGCGACGGGAGCTTCGGCTCCCAAGTTATTGGAAAAGTTTGATTTGCCCAAGGATGAGCGCGGCTTCTTAGCGACGCGGCGAACGCTGCAAGTCGTTGATCACGATCGCATTTTTGCGGTGGGAGATACTGGAACAATTACCGATGATCCGACCGTGAAGGCGGGGGTTTTCGCGGTGCGGCAAGGACCGATCCTGTGGGACAACCTGCGGCGGTCGCTCTGGAAGAGACAGCTGGTCAATTATGTTCCGCAGAGGCGGTTTTTGAAGCTGGTGAACACGGCCGACGGCAAGTCGATTGCGGAGTACTCGAAGATCACGCGATATACGAAGTGGGCGTGGCGGTTGAAGGACCGCATCGATCGCCGCTTTATGGCGATGTATCAGAACTATGAACCGATGCCCATGACGGACGATGGCCAAGAGTTGGACTCGGACGAAGTCATGCGTTGCCTTGGCTGCGGTGGAAAGATTGGCAGCGAACTACTAAGCGAAGTGTTGTCTGAACTTGACATTCCCGATCATCCTGACGTGCGAATCGGTTTGAAGAATCCGGACGACGCGGCGGTGATGACGACTCACGACAATCAAGTGACCGTCACGACCGATTTTTTTGCCAGCCCGGTTGAGGATCCGTATCTCGCCGGACGGATTGCGTTGCTAAATTCTGCCAGCGACTGTTTTGTCATGGGAGCTCAACCGACCGGAGCGTTGGCGATCGTGCAGTTACCGCTGGGACATCCGCGAGGCCAACTGGAAATCATGCGCGAGCTGATGGCGGGAAGCGTCGAAGAGTTACGAAAGATGGATGCGACGATTGTCGGTGGGCATTCGATCGAGGGGCCTCGGCTGCTGGCGGGGTATACCATCCTTGGCCGCCAATTGACTGACCCGATGACCAAGGGAATGCTCAACGCAGGCGACCACTTGGTTTTGTCAAAGCCGGTCGGCAGCGGCGTCGCTCTTGCCGCGCTGATGCAATGTCGATTGCCGGGGCCCAGCTACCTGCCACTGGTGGATACGATGCTGCAAAGCAATCAAATCGCCTTGCGTTTGATCACCGAGGGTTTGGTTTCCGGAATCACGGACGTGACCGGGTTCGGGCTGGCAGGCCATCTTGCAGAGATGCTCAAAAGCAGCGGTTTGTCGGCAGAGGTTCGCATGAGCGACGTGCCGGTTCTAGCGGGCTGCCAGGAACTGATGGACGAGGGCATCGAGAGCACATTGACGCCCGACAATCGTATCGTGGCCAGCAAGGTAGATCTGCAAATACCGGACGTCAAATCAACTCGATACACTGCCCTGTTCGATCCTCAAACCTGCGGCGGTTTGCTGATGGGCGTCAGCGAAGCCAAGCTCGAATCGGTTTTGAAAACGCTCCACGACTCCGGCTTCACCGACTCGGCCGTGATCGGAACTGTCGTTGAATCCCAGGATCAGAAAAACGTGTTGGCGGT
>CAZLYM010000026.1:17854-26387 GCA_964563475.1 uncultured Pirellulaceae bacterium | reverse complement strand
CTGAAAAACGCGACGGCGGGCGAACAAGTCTGGCCAATCCTGCCAGTGATTCTTGGTATCGGTGGTCTGCTGGGCAGCTTGGCCGGTTTCGGTCTTGGCTGCTTGGTCGAGCTCGCTGACAAGACGTTCCATAATCCAAGCGAGATTATGAAGCAGCTGAATGTTCCGTTGATCGGCCACATTCCGGTAATTACCCAGAACAAGCGTTACTTGGTCGAGAACTCACTGATCGAGCCTGTTGTTTGTACTTATCACCGACCAAAGTCCCAGGTATCTGAGGCTTTCCGTGCGGTGCGTACGGCGCTTTACTTCAACACCCAAGGCAAAAAGCACTCGGTAATTCAAGTTACCAGCCCGACGCCGGGTGATGGTAAGTCAACCCTCGCGGCGAACCTTTCTGTATCGATTGCACAATCAGGTAAGCGAGTCCTTCTGGTTGACTCTGATATGCGTCGTCCACGCCAGAACGTAACCTTTGGCATTACGGCCAAAGAAGGCGTGGCTGCCGTGCTGAGTGGTCAATGCCATTGGCGAGACGTTTTGTATGAATGCGAAGAAATCGATGGCTTGACGGTTATGCCTTGTGGAGCGAAGCCGAACAACCCGGCGGAACTCAGTTCATCGCCTCAGGTCAAGGAATTGATCGAAGAGATGCGTGAAGAGTTCGATTTTGTTGTGATCGATACGCCGCCTCTGCTTGCGGTCACCGATGCCTCGCCAATCGCGGCTCGGGTAGACGGAGTCATTTTGACGTTGCGTATCAAAAAGAATGTTCGTGTTAGTGCCGAACGGGCCGTCGAAATTCTTCGCAACATGGGAGCGAACTGCATTGGCTTGGTCGTGAACGGCGTTGGAGCCCAGTCAGGTTACGGCAGCCAGTACACCTATGGTGCTTACCGTGCTGGTTACTCGTACAACGGCTACGGCTACGGTTATGGCTACGGCTACGGTTATGGCTCAGGCAAGTACTACGACAAAGACGAAGCCGGCCGCAAGGCAGGTGCTCAGCAGACCCGAAACATCGAGGCCCAGCCTTCCGAAGAGAACCCGGTTGGTTGATTCTCTGGCTCGATTCTGAACGTTTCGGGACAAATGCAAACTTTAAGCGTCACCATACATGTTGTGGTGACGCTTTTTTTGTTGGCGTCTGGAATGCTAGCTGTTCCAGTCGCGGATTGATCTGTCAGCGCGGCAGCCGCCTTGGTACGGTCTCCCCGATTCATTTCATCGGTTTTTGCCGGCCAGCAAGGAAGTCGCCGTCATGCAAAGAATACGTTTGTTCTCCTGTTGTTTCGCAATATTGATTGGCATTGTCACAGTCTCAGGTTGTGTAAGCGCGAAAAATCCGTTCGCTTCTTTGGCGAACGTTCGGGCTCCTTGGGCGACCGATGAAGTTGAAGACGAGGCCCTTCTGGCGGACACTTTGTTCGCAAAAAAGCAACGCATGGAAGCGGCGGTCGCGGTGGCTAGAAACGGACCGGTCGAGCAACAGCAAAAGGTCGCAAAAGGGCTGCAAGAGATTATCCGACGCGATCCTGTATTGCTTCTTAGGCTGCATGCAGTGAACTTAGCAGCACAATTGCGTGCTCCAGCGACTCTGAGTGCATTGAAGGAAGCCTCGACCGACTCCAGTTCAGATATTCGTATTGCCGCCGTCAAGGCTTGGGAGTCCATGCCGGCTGAACAGGCAGTTCCGCAGCTACAGGAAATCATTGGCAGCGATACAAATATCGATGTGCGGCTGTCGGCGACCAAAGCTCTAGGGAAGTTCTCTGGCCAAAAGGCAATCCAAGCCATTTCTCTTGCCCTTCACGATACTGATCCAGCGCTTCAATTGCGTGCGATGGAATCCTTGGCGTCGGCCTCAGGAGAGAATCTGGGATTAAGCGTCAGCGCGTGGAAAGAGTATGCGGCTCGTGTTGCCCCGCCAGTATCACCCGCGTCGACGGGTAGTCAGACTCGGGTCGCAGAGAACGAGTTCGAATCCATCAGTCGATAGCCGTCCAGTGAGTATCGACGCTTGGGGGTATCGGTGCTTGGTTGAGAACGGCATGAGCGACCAAATTCTCGGCAGGTTGCCAATCGCTCTAATCCGTCGTAAATTATGTACGATTAGGTTCTTCAGGCTGATGGACCAGACTTCACTGCTTGGTGTGAATGCGACTGATGAAATCGACTGTGGATAAAAAATCTTTTTTCGGGATGGTCGATGCCGCGATCAAGCTCGTTAAAGTCCACGAAGCCGATGGATTGCTCATTTTGCTTGAGCAAAAAGTCACTTGGTCTCGTCTCAAACGCAAGCTGGATCATGTCGAGACCGGCGTGATTGCGACTCACTCGACCGAAGTTCTTGAAGCCGCCCAAGCTGCCGATATTAACTGCGTTTTGTTGGAAAACCCCGAAGCGACGGTCCAAAACCAGCTGACTCAGGGAATTCTCGTGGCGGTGACTGAGGATATTTTACGGCACGGGTCCACGTTGATTGCTGTTTACAGCAACTTTGACACGGAGGAAATCGATTCGATCAGCGTTCTTCGGCTGACTGAACGGTTGGGCCGTTTGACGGCTCGCGATTTGCGGCGTCTGAAGACAAAAGTCCCGCTGGAAACGCTGAAAGTTGTTGTCGATCTGGCAGTTCAGATTGGTCGCGAAGGTCGCGAGGGCAAGGCTGTTGGCACCATGTTCGTTGTTGGAGATCACCGCAAGGTTTTGGACGAGAGCCGGCCTGCTGGATTCGATCCGGTTAAAGGGTACGCGAAAAAAGAGCGAAGTCTGCACGACTCGAAAACTCGTGAGGGAATCAAAGAGATTGCCCAGCTTGATGGAATGTTTGTCGTTTCGTCCGATGGAACGGTGGAGGGTTGTGGCCGGCTGATTGATACGTCGCCCGTCGAGTTGACCATTTCCAAAGGGCTTGGCTCACGCCATTTTGCGGGAGCGGCGATCAGTAAAAATACGAAAGCAATCGCGGTTGTCGTGAGTCAGTCGAGCGGCACGGTTCGAATTTTTCAGAATGGTGAAGTGGTGCTCAGAATCGAGCCCTTGCAGCGGAAGGCCATGAAGTGGAAAGAGCTAGACCCAGAAGCGGCGACAGAATAGCGGCTGTTTTTGGTAGTCGAAGTTGATTTCCAATGACGACCAGTTTCCATTCGCCCGACTCAGGCTTCCACCCTTGCGAGAACCTGAGCAGGGATCCCAATGTCCACCAGACGGACTTCGCCGCAGTGACGGCGTCCGTTGTCGGTGTTCATCCCGTGCTTTGCAGCGATGAAGGTGCATGTCAGATCAGCAAGAAATGCATCGTTTGCCACCTGCCCCGTGTCCCCGTCCAACCCGCTGGGTAGATCGGCAGCGACCCGAGCCGCATCCAGTTTGTTTGCGACCGTTACCACATGATTGTAGGGTGGACGCAACCCAGATCGGGCTCCTGTGCCCAGCATGGCGTCAACAATGACGCCCGGCGGAGTTCCGTTGTTTGGGCTAAGCATATCTTCAATTTGGCGGATAGTGACATCCGGTTGCAGTTCGATGACCGGAATATCAACCGTTTTCAGCCGCTCCAGATTTGTGAGTGCGTCGCCCGAGACCGCGTGAGACTTTGCCAACAGGATCACCGTGACTGATTTTCCGCTTGCATGCAAATGCCGGGCGATCACGAAGCCATCGCCGCCGTTATTGCCGTGTCCGCAGAGGATTACTGCTGCTCCATCAACATTCATGTCGAGAATCGCGTCTGCACAGCCACGTCCAGCATTCTCCATTAGAGTCAGGCTTGGAATACCTGCTTCTTCAATGGCAATTCGGTCCGCTTCTCGGCATTGTTGGCAAGACAGAAATTTCATCTTGGGTCGCTAGGAAAAGTTTGAGCCTGTGGGGGGCGAATGGGCAAGCGGTTGAAACATTTGCAGCTAACCCGCGTGTGAGCTACTGCCTGTCATGGTAAACTCATGGGAGCAACTCATACAGCAGCCAATCTCATTGTCGCACCATGTCGGTAAAAGCAGAACAAGAATATTCTCAGACCCTTCGTTTTCTTGCACAGGGTGGATATCCGGATTCCCCTATCAAGGCTGGGGCTTGGCAGGAGCAGTACCCTTTTGGGTTGCGGTCCATCAATGTCAGCGGTCATCGGATCAACTACGTGGACGAAGGCGATAAGACGGCCGATCCTGTTTTGATGGTTCATGGCAACCCGACGTGGTCATTTTATTGGCGACGATTGATTTCGCACTTGAGTCCACAGTATCGAACGGTGGCCATTGACCATCTGGGGTGTGGGCTGAGCGACAAACCGATCGACTATGACTATTGCCTTCAGAATCATGTCGACAATTTGAGTGAATTGATTGACCAACTTGACTTGAGCAACGTCACTTTGATGGCTCATGACTGGGGCGGCTCAATTGGATTGGGAGCGTTATTGGCTCGCCGAGATCGTTTCAAGCGAATCGTTTTGTTCAATACAGGAGCGTTTCCGCCTCCGTACATTCCGCTTCGAATTCGTGCCTGTCGTTGGCCGGTTGTTGGAAAGTTGGGAGTTCAAGGCTTGAACATGTTCGCTCAAGCCGCGACGACAATGGCGACCGAGCAACGTGGAGGTTTGCCGTCCGATGTGGCCGACGGCATGCTGGCTCCGTATGACAATTGGAACAATCGAGTGGCGATTTACAATTTCGTGAAAGATATTCCAGCGAGATCCCAGCATCGTACATGGGACGTGTTGGAGAACATCGAAGCACGATTGCCGGAGTTAGCTGACTGGCCAATCCTAATGATGTGGGGTATGAAAGATTGGTGTTTCCGCCCCGAGTGCTTAAGGCGGTTGCAGCAATCTTGGCCTGCGGCAGAGGTTCATGAAATAGCCGACGCCGGCCACTATGTGATTGAAGATGCACATGAACAGGTCGCAGTGGCCGTTGAGGAATTCCTGCAACGAACGGCGTCTTGAGCGTGCCAAATGGCAATTACATATTTGTATGGCGAAGCAAGTGTATTGGCGGGCCTTAAATCAGCAGATGTTTTCATGGTGCTCGGTTAAACTGACTGGGTGTCTTAAGTTTGAATCCTTCCAGTAAATAATCTTATGCCTGCGTTTCGTGTCAGTCTTGAGAAAGACAATCTGGTCTTTAGTGCTGCCCATTTTATCACGTTCAATGGTGATGTGTGCGAGTCTTTGCACGGACACAACTATCGCGTGAAATGTGAAGTTATCGGTCCGCTTGACGAAAACGGGTACGTGGTTGACTTCATCGCATTACGTGATGCGCTGGCGGAAATCGTGGGCACGCTGGATCATCGAGTTGTCTTGCCGAGCAAGCATCCGATGATTCAAGTTTCTCAGGACGGTGATGAGGTACAGGCAACGTTTCGTGAAAAGCGGTGGATCTTTCCGGCAGACAACTGCGTGATGCTACCGATTGCTAACACGACGGCAGAGCTGATGGCGGAGTATATCGGCGGTCAGTTGATGGATCGAACACGCGATAAGTTTGGTGATGCAATCACGAAGCTAATCGTTGCGGTGGATGAAAACCGAGGCCAATGGGGCGTGGTGGAACTCGACTGGTGATCGTGGTTTCAAACCAACGCCGCTGCGGGGTGTGGGTAATTTCAATCGTCATTCGGCGATGCAGTACAGCTTGCTTTCACTGCGAATGAAAATTTCTCCATCACTGATGGCAGGAGTGGCATTGAACAGCCCTTCGTCTTCTAGTTGGTTGGACGCTACCTGTTGGAAGTCGGCGGTCGCCTTGAGAATATAGGTTGCCCCGCCTCGAGTCGTCAGCAGGACATTGTCCCCGACTCGCAGTGCAGACGCATAGTCGCCCGCAGGACGGCCGCCCTTTTTTTTCTTGATTCGTTCCTTGTAAATGTACTTTCCCGTTTTGCAGTCCGCACAGAACGCGATTCCAGTTGACGTCCAATACAGTCGCCCATCGGCGACGACGGGGGTCCCAATGCCGCTTCGCAAAGCGCCAGACCAAAGAGTGTGTGTTTTCGTCACGTCGCCACTGCCTCCGGTCTTAACGGCCACAGCACGTCCTTCTCGTCCTCCCATGGCAAAGACGATGCCGTCCAGTTCCGCCAGCGACCCGCAAACCGTTCGGTCAATCGGAGAATTGGCTCGCCAGAGTTCAGAACCGTCGTCAGGATTAAGTCCAATGATTTTTCCCGGCGTGCTGCAAACCAATTCTTGGTGATCATCGACGTCGATCAACGAAGGAGTAGACCAGCAGCTTTTGAAATTGTCATCAGAAACTTTCCACGCCGTACTGCCATCTGATTTGTTGAGTGCAACGATCGCACGTCCGACATTTCCCGCGACGACGATAACCTTGTCTTTATACAACATGCAACTTGCGCCACCGCCCCATTGCTGCGGGTCTGAATCGGTGCCAAGGTTGGTTTTCCATTGTTGGTTGCCGTCCATGTCAAACGCAAGCAGTCCCGTTTTTTCGAAAAGAACAAATACTTGCTTTCCGTCCGTCGCCGGAGTGCTGCTGGCGTAGCCGTGATCACAAATGAAACCTTTGTAAGGATCCTCTTCGTGATCCGATTTGACCGTGGTTCGCCAGAGTTCGGTGCCCTTTTTTCGATCGAAGCACAATAGATGCCGCTTTAGATCGGCAGGATCTCCGGGGTTTGCTCGATCTAGGCCATAGCCCGTATACGCGGTCAGGAAAACTCGATCATCGAAGATAACCGGGCTTGAGCTACCTTTGCCGGGTAGGTCGGCGGACCATTTGATATTGGTGTCGTTATTCCATTCCATTGGGATGGATTTGCTTTCACTGGTTCCCGTGCCGTTGGGGCCTCGGAAGCGAGTCCAGTTTTCGGCATGGCAGGTAGCAGCCGAAGCGACACAGATCAAAACAAGTGCCGCAGGTAGCAGCAGCGAAGCACCAGCGTTAAGGGATTTCATCATTTCGTTCCTTGAGTAAGCAAGACAGATCTTGACTGGGACTCCTCGGGCAACGCGTCGAGCTCCAATTATGGCTTTCTGTACCGGTTCCAAA
Source organism: uncultured Pirellulaceae bacterium (assembly GCA_964563475.1). Taxonomy (GTDB): domain Bacteria; phylum Planctomycetota; class Planctomycetia; order Pirellulales; family Pirellulaceae; genus Mariniblastus. The sequence continues at coordinate 19,371 of CAZLYM010000026.1, read as the reverse complement.
TAGATGGGGCCAACGTTTGGCTGGGAGTTTGGTCCTAGCTTCCCTTTGGAAAGCGGATGAGTGGGCTCCGAATGAGCGGCAAGCGAATGACCGTCGGCAGGAAGGACCAATGAGCGGATTTGCGTTGCAATCGGCGCAAGCGTTAAAGGTGGTTCGGCTTAGGGCGTGGAATCTGGCCACAATGCCCTGACAGTGGAGGCTTGTTGCGGTCGCAAACAAAATTTCTTGATTTGCTCCGGCTAGCCAGCGGCAAGCTAGACTTTTGCACCCAAAAGCCATCGTTTCAGGAAACATTTATGATTCTCAAGTCCCACGAAATTACGTCGATCGAAGACGCAAACCGTTCTTGCGTTAGCACAGTAAAAGTTATGCATCTTGTCAATGGAGAGCATTTCTCTGGTGCGGAACGCGTTCAGGATTTGCTCGCAATGGCACTTCCAGAGTTCGGTTATTCGATTGGCTTTGTCTGTGTTAAGCCTGATCGATTTCCGAAGAGCCGACAGTCGGTTTCGTCCGATTTGCATACCGTTCCCATGAAGTCGAAGTTTGATATTGGATGCGTAAACCGAGTGGTTGAGATCTTTCGAGAGGGTGGCTACCGGTGCTTACACGCTCACACGCCCCGGACTTTGTTGATCGGAAGACTGGCAGCCAGAAAATTGAAATGTCCGTTGATCTACCATGTTCACAGTCCCGTTGGACGTGATTCAAATCGAGGTGTAGCGAATTGGTTCAACTCCATGTTGGAGAAATGGACTCTCAAAGGTGTTGATCGCATGATCTGTGTATCCACCAGCCTTGCCGGTTACATGGAAGAGTTGGGGCACTCGCCCGAGTTACTTTCCGTGGTTTGTAACGGCGTCCCTGTTCTCGACGAGTTACCGCCAAGGCCAGAACCCGAGCATCCGTGGACCATCGGAACGATGGCTTTATTTCGTCCGCGCAAAGGGACCGAGGTTTTGCTTCGCGCAATTGCGACCCTGAAAGAACAAGGTGTCAGCGTGAATCTCCGAGCGGTTGGTCCTTTTGAGACGCCCGAGTATCAAGCTGAAGTTTATGCGTTGGTTGATGAGCTTGGGATCGGCGACCGCATCGAGTGGACTGGTTTTCAGCAAGACGTTAACGAGCAACTGAAAAAGATGGATATCTTTGTTTTGCCGAGCCTCTACGGTGAAGGCCTGCCCATGGTTGTACTGGAAGCGATGGCCAACGGCGTACCAGTGGTTGCTAGTTGCGTCGAAGGGATTCCGGAAGCTGTCCGGCATCAGACTGACGGATTAATATTCGAGCCAAGCAACCCAGATGATCTGGCAGCGAAGCTGAGTCAGATCGTCGGGGACGTGACTATCTGGCGCAAATATGGGAAAAACTCGCTGGAGCGACAGCGTACGAAGCTGTCGGATATCAGCATGGCTGAAGGAGTCGCTGATATTTACAACGACCTGTTGCAAATCACGCCCCGATCAAATCCTGCTGGGTAGAAGCGGTAATATTGAGTACTCCGTTTTGGCAGTACT
>CAZLYM010000026.1:11899-17754 GCA_964563475.1 uncultured Pirellulaceae bacterium | reverse complement strand
CGTTTAGGCTGCAACGCGCAATTTGGGAACCGTCAGCTCTGCGGGCAGTAGCGTAGAGATCGATTGACCGATAATTGATTCGGACAGTTCGATCAGTTCGTCCCCGTAGTCTTCAAAACGATATTCCGAGTGGACTCGGTCCAGCGAACGTATTCTGGCGGAAGCAGCAACGTGAATCTGATCAGAGAGCATGCGGAACAAGGCAGCTGCTTGTTCGTAGTCGGCGTACGGAATCACAAAGCCTGCTCCGTCTTTAATTGCGGTTTGTGCTCCACCCGAATCAGCGAACGTAACGATTGGCAGTTGGCAAGCCATTGCTTCGTGAATCACGCACGGAAATGGATCGACGCGTGAGGACATGAAGAAAGCATCTGATGCGACGAAAAATGGCTCCGGGTCATCCTGTTCACCCACGAAATGGACAAACTGATCAGCACCGGTTTTATTTAAATCCAACTGAACGTAATGATGTACGGAATGTTTCCACATCGGCCCACCGCCAACCCAAACAAAATGAATTTGCGTCTGGCTAGCTTGGTTTAGCTCGGTGACACGGCGAGCCACCGCCGCAAAGTGATCAATGCCTTTTCTAAGATCAAGGGTTCCGCAACCAAGCACTAGAAAGCTATCGACTGGGATGCCAAGTTCATTGCAAATTCTTTCTCGAGCGGAATCCCGATCGATACGCTGACCGAATTGTGAATCCAACAGGCCTTGTGACATCACAGCCGTCTTGTGTTCTGGAATTCGAATCGCTTCAGCGGCAGCTTGGTAGACGTCATCGACAGGAAAGACGACTTTTTGCGACGCTGAGAACACCATTTCGTAATCTTCGGGCGTGTAGGAAGAAGGTAGTTCGTGCAGCAGCGAGACAACGGGCACACCCTGATTAGAAAGCTCTTCGCCAATGAATCTTGATTCCATGCTGTTGCAGATCGCCAGCAGAGGAACGTTTTTTCCGTCTCGCTGAATGATACGTTTCAGCTTTCGGGTAAGACGGGGCGAACGCTCGCGCGGGTGATTCAAGCAATCCACCATGTGAGAGTGTTCGTGAAAATCTTTTAGCAGAGGACCACCGTCGTGCAATACAGTTTCACAGCATATATCACAGCGTTCACGAAAGTGCTTCAAAATGTTTAGAATGATTTTTGGAGCACCTGTCCGCGAAGCCTCATGCGAGATGAAAAGGATACGACGCGAAGGCGCATCAGCCGGCAGTTTTCGCCCCTTTTTATTTCGAAATAGTCGCATTTGGGTCTCATTGGAAAAAGAGTGATCGGTGGGCGTCGGCTGATACAAACAAGATCGAGCTAGTTGTACTCAAGGCAGCCTGACGTTTTGATCGGCAAACGGGAGGGGAAAACTGCGTTAAACTTTGACGATCATGACGACTTTTACGTGGATCGTTTGATAGTGCCAGCACCAATCTGCTGGCAGTCTGGTATGTTGCCAGAGTCGCGAGCGATCTTGGCCACGATTTACAGGGCTTGGAGGCTCATGCGAGACATTGTTGCCAGCTAGGTGAGTGAATAAGACACCTTCTTTTGTGAGGAGACGGTTTCAATCGCAGTGTCGGAAGGGGAAGCTCAGGCCACTCGTGTGAACAGCGATTGAAACTGCGAAGAATTTTCTGTCGCGTCGCTGACCGAGCTGTCATGAACGATTTTGCCCAAGTCCATGACCAGAACACGGTCGGCTAGGCGTAGTGAGGAATGACGATGAGTCACAATGAACGTGGTTCGCCCTTCGATAAACTCGATCAAGGAGTCGTGAATCAGGTTTTCGGTCTCGCCATCGATTTGGCTGGTTGCCTCATCAAGGATCAGGATTTTCGGATCTGCTAGGATCGCACGCGCCAAAGCGACTCGTTGTCGCTGACCGGCAGAGAGCTTTTTGCCTTCATCGCCCACAATGGTGTGAAACCCGTTGTCTAGTCGGTCCACGTACTGATCGATTCGAGCCAATTTTGCGGCGGCCATAATTTCCGCGTCGGTGGCGTCACGGTTTCCATACGCGATGTTATCCCAGAGCGTCCCTTGAAACAGCACCGAATCTTGAGTGACCCACGCGATTTGCCGGCGTAGTTTGCGTGGGCTCATGCGGCGGATGTTAACGCCATCGAGCAAGATTTTTCCTTCATTGGGATCATAAAATCGAGCGATCAGGTTCATTAGTGTCGATTTGCCGCAACCGTTTCCACCAACGATAGCGACGGTTTGACCGAATGGGACATTAAGGTTGATGTTTTTCAGGACTTCCTGCGACGACCAATAGCTGAATGTGACATTTTGAATTTCAAGACTTTGCGAATGCACGGGCACAGCGGCCGGTTTCTCTGGAGCGGTAACCCAAGACGGGACATCATATTTTTTTTGCAGATTGTTGCAGGCAAGATTGGCTCTGACGAGCGCGTTGACGATTTCACTCATTTTTCGCAGTGGATCGGCAGCACCCGCCAACATTGAATAAAACACCAGCAGCATGGTGGGTTTAATCGGAACTTGGCTGATCTGAATTCCGAACAAATGAGTTTCTTGATTTAGGACCAAATACGCACCTACCATCATCGACAATGAAATCGACAAAATGCTCAATACTTCGGTAACAGGTCGAAGGAGTGAATCGTAAAGAGCGATTTTGATCGACATGCGGTACAGCATCCCCGCATTTTCTTTGAAGCGACGACGCTCGGCCCGCTCTTGATTGAATATGCGGACCGTTTTGACCGCTTTGAATGTCTCCATCAGCGTCTGATAGACGTCTGCAACGCCTGTCAGTTCGGACAGGCTGGCGTTTTTCATACGGCGTGAGACGGAATGAATCACGAACGCGCCTGCTGGAACGACGATCAACGACAGCATCAGCAACGGAAATGAAATGTACGCAGCGCAGATCAGACAGGAAAACATTTTGAGTGGCTCGCGCAAGCATTTACCATAAAATACGCGCAAACCTTGAGAGATCATTTGCATGTTGAACGACAGATCGGTCATCACGTTTGCCGTGCCAATGCTATCGAGTCGTTGTTGATCCAACGCCAAAGCTTTTCGATAGTAGATACGTTGCATGTCTCGAACGGTGCCGTGAGCAACTCTGGAATCGAAGATAGCTCCACTAACCAAAAGTAGCCCTTTGGCGGATGTGATTGCCAGCAACCAAGCCAACGCCCAGATAAGCGTTGCAAAGGCAGACTTGGGTGCGTACGTCTGAAGCCACGGTTGGAGTGACTGATACCGCTCTAATGACTTGCGTTCACCCTCGGCCCGATTCTTTTTCAATTCCATCGCTGCGACAAGAACCTGTTGCTTGTCTCCTGATGCCGCGTCGATCTTCGCCTGAAGTTCATCGATGGCGGTGTTGGCGACCGTCAGATTCAACTCGGCCAGCTCGATTTCATGCTCGACCCACGTTTCTGCGGTTTGCCCTTCCAAAACGATTTTCACAACCGGGAAGACGGTGGTGATACTAGCGCTCCAGCACACCGCGATCAGCATCGAAGACGCCAGCGCCCCGATAATGGCTAGTTTGTACCGTAGCGATAAGCGTACCGCACTGAAAAAGGGTTTCATCCGTGAAAGTCCTTGAGGAGCCCGAACCGTCAGCCTGTCGGCTGACTGGGCAATGTTTGAGCGAATCTCCAGTTGTTTAAACCGATGCGAATCGTGGCAATTTTGCCCAGATTCGTCAACGTGAATCTCTCCCAAAAGATGCTCCAGATTCGCAAATTTGGAAGCGGGATTCCGAAATGCGAAGGAGTTTTGCTCTGGGGGGATTGGGGCGGATTGGGTGAAACGCGAGATCTAGCCGATTCGTAGATGGGACTCGATGCGTTTGAGTACTTCACGAGCGGGATAACGGGCGTGAGGGAGGGCGATTCCTTCGTCCTTCTCCAGCCACTGATCCACTTTTTTCTCGGCTGCGATGACAGTACTGTGCGTACGTCCGCCATAGTAGTCGCCGATTTCAGAAAACGCCGAAGACGTGTAACGGCGTGAGAGATACATTGCCAGCATTCGGGCCGAACTGATCTGTTTCCTTCGGCTGGATGATTTCAATTCGGCCGGCCGAACTTCAAACAACTCACAGACGGCTTTTTCGATGTTGGGCATCGAAGTGCTGGCAGAATACGACCCCGAGAACAAATCAGTCAACGTTTCGCGGACCTGATCGGTTGTGATTCGGGTTCCGGTGAGCGATTGAAGTACGCTCAAGCGATTGACGGCTCCGGAAAGCTTCCGTACGTCTCGGGTGAGCGTCTGGCAGACTAGTTCAATAACATCGTCAGCCAGATCTAGTCCCAGTGGTTTGCAAAACTGGCGAGTAATCCTGCATCGACTTTCAAAATCAGGATAGTCCAGCGAGCACACCAGTCCAGCGGCGACTCGTGTGGCAACTTCACTACCCATATCATGCAGTTCCATCGGCGGTCGGTCAGCCGACAAGAGAACCTGCTTACCACTGCGAATCAGGTGATCGATCGTATATTGGAATTCGTTTAGCGTGGCACGTTTACCCGCGAAGAATTGAATGTCGTCGATCGCCAACAAATCAAGATCTCGATACTTTCTGCGAAAAACCGGCAACCCGGAACCTCGTAGTGAGTGCAGAAAAAAACCGGTGAACTGCTCGGCCGTCAGGTGCACGCAACGCGACATCCGCAAGCGTTTTCGAAAATCGTGAGTGTACGATTCCAGCAGGTGCGATTTTCCAGACCCGACTGAGCCATAAACAAACAGCGGTGAATAACGCCCCGGATTGCGAAAGGATTGCTCGACCGCCTTTTCGATCAGCGGATTACTCTCGCCAAAATAAAATCCGCTCAAGCCACGCGGCCTTTGGGATTGTTTTGGCTTGGCCGATCCTGCCAAATGCTGAGGGGCGGATGAATCTTTGGGCGCGATTTTCTCCAAGGAGTCAAACAGCGACGGTGTTGCGTGGTCGTCGGCCTCGTGCAAGTCGCCTGCAGAATCCGTTTTAACCGGATCGGATTCCACGACAACATAGTCGATAGAAAATTGAGGTCCGCAGACTCGGTCCACGATCAAGCGAAGATCACGTCCCAACGAGTTTTGAATTCGCTGGCAAGTGAATGGACTGTCCGCCGTGATGCTGACAGTTGTTTCAGGGGAATGACAGACTTGGAAGTTCTGTGCCCCGTCAAACCACATGTTAAAACGGTCGCCGCCAATCCGTTCTACTAGTTGGCGTTGAATGTCAGCGGACGTTGTCTGATCAATGTCACCAACTGAGCCCGCACATGTGTCCAAACCCCGCGTTTGCGGTGCCGGATCCGTGGCACTTTTGGCTGCTGATTTTTCGACAAAGTCCTGAGTCGACGACAATTTGAACATCCTGACGCATCAATGCCTGCTGGGCACTTCCACTTGGTAAAAATGGTCACCAAATGACTGAAAGCTGACGCAAACTGCGCCGTCTCATGAAGCCTTCCCAGCCGAATCCTTTTCCCTGGTTCACCAAAACCAACGTGAGTCAATCGTTGACCCAAAAAGCCGATTTTGAAAGAACCTTAACGCTCTTGGGACAGGATTCTAAGAGTGCTAGCAACGATGTCAAACGGGCGCAGGAAGATTCTCGCAAACTTTCCTCGAAAGCCCGTCTGAGTGCCCGAATAAGCGCATTCGTTCGCCAATTTAATCTCTACTGACGGACCGGTTTGTTGTGGGCCGAGCGTGTAGAAGGTGTGGATAAATCGTCGAAGCTGTCGACATCGAATATGGGACCCGTGTCGAACCCGAATCGCTGGGAAAATGCCTCATTGACGGAACGCAGAAAAACGCGTGACAAAGGCAAAAAAGGCGAGACGTGATTGCCCGCTTACCGTACCCTTATTGCCC
>CAZLYM010000026.1:0-11799 GCA_964563475.1 uncultured Pirellulaceae bacterium | reverse complement strand
TTAAACGAGCGGTTGTTAAACGAACGGTTCTTGGAAAATCCGTCAGAAACCGGAGCTTGATACCCGGCCTGCCGATAGGGATTTTCAGTTTGCTGGTTCCAGTTACTGCTGGAGTACAGCATAGGCGCCCCGATCACGAAGGCGACCAGCGAGGGGTAGAGAATTGAGCGTAAAAACATGTTCGCAAACTCGTTGAAAACGAAACCAGAGACATACCGGTACCTTTTCCGAATCGACTTGAGCGAGTGATTTGATTGCAAATTTTCTCGATGAGCAAACAATCATCAAAATGTAGGGATCCGGGACGAAATGGATAACAGTCTCAAGACGAATGACTGGCTTGCGAGAAGTCCGGTTTTGCCTAACATTTGGCCATGGACACATCGACTCGTGAGGATTATTCATGGCTGTTGTCCGAGGCTGCGATTCCGCTGCTTCGGCAGGCTGCTGATTCGTTAAGTGCCAATGAGAGCATGGTTCGACTGGCTCAACGGTTACGAAAGGATGTCTCCAGCAACCGGGCATCGATCGTGATGGAGCAGACTCAGTTGCGTCTACGGGCCGAATCAAAATTTCCCAATGCTCGTGAAATGTTCTTCACCAAGCGAGGGCTGGAGCAGGCGACTGGCCAAGGGATCGCAATTTACAAAGCTGCTCGGTTTTCCGGTTGCGAACACGTCGCCGACATTTGTTGTGGGATTGGAGGTGACTTGCTTGCCCTGCTCGATCGCAACGACTCAGCTGCTTCTGCCGCTACGGGAGTTGACGCCGATGAATTGACCGCCATGTTTGCTCGTCACAATATGAACGTTGGTAGCTCCAACGGTAGCAGTCGCGGTGAAGTTCTGTTTCAGAAGTTTGAATCAATGCCGGTTGATCGGTTTAATGGGATTCATGCCGATCCGGATCGTCGAGGCGGTGCGGCTAATTTTCGGCGCACCGTGCATGGCGACCGATTTGAGCCCTCGCTCGACCATTTGTTCGAATGCTCAGGTGACGTGGGGTTGGTAGCAATCAAAGTGGCGCCCGCGACGCCGGTCTCCAACGATTGGCCAAAATCGATCGAGCGTGAATGGATCGGCGATCGGCGCGAGTGTAAGCAACAGGTAATCTGGCGAGGCGAGAATGTGGATCGCGTTTGCCACCGGACTGCGACGTGCGTTGACAAGGCTGGCACCGCCGCAAGTTTTTCGGTTCCCGATTCGGACGTCGATGTTCGACTGCCAATCGCGGATTCGGTAGGAGACTGGATTCACGAACCGCATCCGGCGGTGTTGGCAGCTGGGCTCAGCCTTGCGTTGGGGCGAGATTTGGACTTGCGGCCTCTGGCCACCGATGTCGCTTACCTGACCGGTGGGAAAGTCCTGCATCCATTGATGCAGTCTTTTAAAACAATTAAAATTCTACCACTGAACTTGAAGAAAGTGACCGCTGAACTCAGGGCGATGGACGTTGGCACGCTGGAGGTGAAAAGGAGAGGTATCGAACAGATTGCTGGGGATCAATTCATGAAACTGAAGTTTTCCGGTAATCAGCCGGTAACGGTGATCCTGACTAGGCTCGACCGTAGGCGGATTGTGATCGTTGCGAGGCGGGGGTCGGGTTATATGGGTAAAATGGATTCGCAATAAGCCAGCTTTTTCTCGGGACAGGCGTCAATTTTCAACCGCCAGCAAATATACTAGGAGGTTGGTACGATTGTTCCGCGTCCCCATTTTCGCCTGTTTGCAGATCTCGCCTTTTCGCTGACTCTTAAATTATATCTTGTCCTTAATGCCTGAAGTTTCCGTCCTGATGACCGTTTACAACGGCCTGCCCTTCCTCGAAAAGGCAGTCGAGTCGATTCTTTCGCAGACACTGAAAGATTTTCGGTTCGTGATTGTCGATGATGGCTCAACCGATGGGACTGCCGAGTATTTAAAATCGGTCGAAGATGATCGAGTCAGCGTGTTGACTCAGTCCAATCAAGGCACGGCGGCGGCAGCGAATCTTGGCTTGGGCCAGATTGAGACTCCGTTTATCGCTCGAATGGACGCCGATGATATTGCGATGTCAGACCGGCTTGCGATTCAGTTGGAGTATATGAAACAACATCCCGATGTTGGAATCATTGGATCTCAGGTCGCACCGATCGGTGACACCAGCCATGGTGGATCATTGGCTCTGCCAACCTCTCATCAGCAGATTTTCAAAGCGATGATGGAAGGACGTCACGGTTTGGCTCATAGCTCGTTGATGCTCCGGACGAAAACGCTGAAGGAGATCGGAGGCTACTGGTCACTGCCGCTGATTGACGACTGGGACATGATGCTCCGAATGGGTGAGGTCTCCAGCATGGCAAACATCAATGAAGTTTTGCTTCACTATCGCGTGCACCAAGGATCACTTAACGGGCAAAGCATGTGGCGGATGCACCGACACATTCAATTCGCGATCGAGCGAGCGAAGTTGCGGCAAAACAATGAGGAAATGATCTCGTTTGAAGAGTTTGAGGAAGCTATGGCTGGCAGGCCGTGGGTGTATCGACTTTTCGAACGAGTGCATGTCCACGCGATGACCCAGTATCGGCTGGGTGTCGCAGAGCTTTACGGTGGCAGTCGATTGAAAGGATCGCTGCGATTGATGTACTCTGCGGTTTGCTCCCCGTCTCGTGCTGTTCATCGAATTCAACGGATACTCGTTGGCAACCGCTCCGCTGGAAACCGTTCCGAGCACTCGCCACGACTGGGCTGACCGCCGGTATCCACATCTCGAATGGTTCGAATTTGGGTCGAGTCACGATGGTTGCCGTGCAGGGTGACTGAAAATAAGGCCCGGTTGGCAATTTACTCTGTGAGTCCCTTTTTCCCCTGTGTTGCGGCTGCGCTACTGCGCAGGGGCCAGCTTCTTGGGCTTTGGCTTGGCCTTCTTTTTCTTCCTCTTCTTCTTGGGGTCTAGGTTGGCGTCGAGTTCCTCTGCCGAGACCGAAGAGTTGACGCCGTCGGCAGGAACGTCGACCTTCGCAATCCATAGCATTGTGTTCAGCACAACCTTGCGGAAGTTGTCATCCTGCCAGTTGTCATGGAAATGACCGCCCGTGAATCCAAAGCCTCGCCCGCCATGGGGATTCTCGACCGTCCAGAGCATCGCTTCGGCTCGGCCTTTGGTTGCCATGATATGTTTGTACGGACCTTTGGGGTGCACGTAAGGACCATCGCGAACAGCGTCGCCGGGACTGGCCACAAGGATCGGTACGAACTTAGTTCCATTGTCTGTGACCGGCTCGTTGCCCGCGATGTCGGAAATGAACCGCATATTGAAATACCACTCGTCCTTGATCTTGAACGGTTTGACGCCTCGCGTGACCGGATGATCGGGCAGGTAAGAGAAATTCGGTTCCCAGATTGGATTGCACGAGAACATGGCTTCATAGTGTCCGCCAATCCAACGTTTGAACTCTTCGCCAGCCTGTTCCGGCAGGACTTGGACACCGTAGTGCATAAACCCGATGCCGACACCCTTGGCAACGCGGTCGTCGATCAACTTCAAACGCCTTCCGTTTTCTTGAACGACTTCATGCTTTCGTCCGCCATCCATGTAAAACACGATCGCATCCGCCGACTCAAGAATTGATTCGTCCATTGGCCAGCCGTTAAGAACGAATTTCGCGTTCACGCCCGGTACATCAGCTAAGCATTTCACCAGCAGCTGTACGCCCGCATTGAACTCGTGGATGCGAGGCCCATGTGATGGCTTACCAGCAATGATGACCAGATTGCGATCCTGTCCCTGACAGTCGGCCGAGCCAAAGGTTAAACCAACCACGATCGCGATTGCCAATTTTGAAAATACACTAGACCTGTGTCGGATGAAGCTGTCGTGCATTGAGACGGAACCTATAGGAAGAAAGTAACTGTTCACGAACGCCGGAGCGGCAAGTAAATTGTAGCAGCTGCCAGCCACTTGCCTAACGCTGTGGTCGTCAAGTTGGACAACGCTGAATTCGTTGATTAACCTTGGAAAACCAAGTCACCGCTAGAGTAGGTGGTGCCATAGTTTTTCACGAGCGTAACCACTTGCCGCAAGCTATACAGAAATTGGTTTCCGTCAAGCTGAGCAAGTGGATGGAGGTAGGCGGACCAGAGCGTGTCTTCTTTCACGCAATATCTCGCATCAAGCGCACGATCAAAGTTGGCTGCCATCATGATGGGCCATCGATCGGAGGGAACCGAATCGACGTCGGCGACAGGAGACAGGATTCGCATTCGGTTGTGAGTTTCATCCGTGATCACCAGCGTCATGATTCCTTCGAACTCAAATTTCCAGTATCCGAGGCCGTCTTCGATTACCGTCGTCGCGTGTTGACGTATCAACTGACCAAGTCGGTCATTGTTCATTGATGCAGGTGCGATCATGATTGGTTCGGTTCTCCAACGGAAAAGTGGCCGCTGTCGTTTTTTCAACGCCAGCGACGGGGTTTTGTTGTGAGTAAAACAAGAAACTACAGCTACGAGGTTAAACTCTCGCTCGCTTTTTCGCAATCTTTGGAAGCGCAATGGAACACATTTCTTTTCCAATGAGTAGTGAAATAAAAACGAAAGGTGTTGTCCGCACCGCCTTTAAGCCAGCCGATACAAGACGGCGGTACGCCGCGGAAGGCAAGGCTCTGGGCTCGTGCTTTTACTCGCTCATCTTTGCCAGCCAGCGTTCGAAACGAGACGGTTGGCGTTTGCTGTTGGATGCGGCGGTCGAGTGATCGAAGCGCAGGAACCAAGCGATCAAAGCCAAGCCGATCACGGACATGATAATCCCGGGCACCAAGCCGTATTGAAAATGCGTACCGTCGCTGGTGTACAGAATCTGCGACAGGAAATGCGATGACTGAATCGTCTCGGCTGGTACGATACCAATCATTGAGGTCAAGCCATTGTGAGTGGCGTGAAACAGAATGCAGGGAATCAGGCTACGCGTCTGGACAGCAATGATACCTAAGATGACGCCAGCGACCGAGGTGATAAACGTCTGTTGGATAACGCTGTGAGCGACACCAAAGAGCAGACTTGTCAGCAGGATGGCATGCCACTTGTTTCGCATCGACTGGAAACCAGACAGAATAAATCCACGATAGGCCAGTTCTTCCAGCACGGCCGGAGCCACGGCAAAGACCAGCAGAATCGCCCACCATGACGGTGCTCCATCAAGAATCGATTGCACGTTCGATTGTAGAGCCATGAGTTCCGGGCCGGGCGGATAGATGGTCATGACCAAGGCGGTAAACCACATCAACAGTGGGTTCAGGCAGATCGCAGCGAGCACCGCCGCGCAGGCGGCCGGAATGGTACACGGTCGAAGCCGTAACGATTTGCGAGGACTGCGAGTCAGCATGATGGCCATAAACAGGGCCGGTACGGCGACTGACGCAACCAGAATGATGACGGTCTGCATGCTGAAACTTGCCCAGTCCGTAGTAGGACTCGCGGCAATGCTGACAAAGAACTTGATCACTAAGATCATCAGGCCGCACAGGATCGCGTTGCCTAGAGAAGGCAATTCGTGACGCTCTCGCATGATGTGCCCAAGCCATTTGCCGATCCCGAAACGTTCACTCGCGCGGAAGAGTACCGATTCGCTGTTGAATTGATGAACGACCCAGCGGATCGCCATCCAGCAGCAGAGCAAGGTCGTCAGAACGACCGGCGCACCGAACTGGGCTGCGAAAGAGTATTGGCCTTCCATTAAGTGCCGCAGCAGCAACATCAATCCGCTGACTGGGATCAGGCTGGTTCCCAGATCCAATTGAGATCCAGGCAGCATGGGCACCATCATCAGCGGCATGGAAAACATCAGCAGGGGAACCAGATAGTACTGGCCTTCTTTGCTACTTTGAGCAAACGCGGCGGCGGCCAGCGCGACGGCACTGAAGAGCGCAGAAATAGGAACCAGTGCCAGTAACAGCCAGCCAATACTGTAAATGGGCGGCGTGCCAAAGGTCGCCATCGCTCCAACTTTGGAAGCCAGCATGATTCCGGTAATCGCCATACTGACTAGGTTCAGCAGCGACGTCGCCATACTGAAGCTCATCACGGTCAGTAGCTTACCGATCGCGATTTCTGATCGTTCGGCCGGACTGCTGAGCAAGGTCTCGAATGTCCCTCGCTCTTTTTCACCGGCGCACAAATCGATGGCTGGATAAAATGCGCCTGTCAGACACCAGATCATCACAATAAAAGGCAAAATTTTTGACCACGCGGCTGCTCGTTTTCCTACCTTGTTGGCAACGTCGGACGTCTGCATAACGATGCCTGAGTTGACCGATGCGGGTACATCGTTGGCGACCAGAAGTTGCTCTGTCCATGCACTTTTCCACTTTACCAGAACCTTAGAGATTCGTTCGGCGGCAATTCGCGAGCGGTCGCTGGCAGAATCGACAAAGACCATCACTTCCGGCCCAGATAAACCGTTGGAGTTTGGTTCGAGCAGGCTCGCTTGGTTGGGCGAATCGATGGGATGGGGGAAGAACACCGCCGCATCGTATTTTCGTTCTTTCAACTCCTTTTGAATGAGTTGATCGATCAGCTCGCGAGCTTGTTCGTTATCGGAGTTGCGAAACTCTCGAATGTATTTTTCCAGTTCTTGGGTGGGTTCGGATAGAACCGCCGTTTCAATTAATTGAGCGGTTTTGGCGTCGACCCAGTCACCCGAGAGCTTTCCACCGTCTAGCAGCGCGGGCTCAGCAGGAAGGTTTGCTGATCCCATGATCCAGATTCGCGTCGGATATTCTCGCATAAACTGAGCGACCTGCAGCATGGCCATGCCCAACAACGGGTACAGCAGCATGGGCATGATCACCACAGTGAACAGCGTTCTGCGATCGCGCAGTTGGTCTCGCAGTTCACGGCGGAAAATCAGATTGACGTTAGACCATTTCATAGGTGATTCAGGTAAAAATGTATGGGGTCAAAGGGCTAGGAGTCAAATTGCTGCCGGTTGTGATTTCTCGTGGTTTGCGTTCGCGTGGTGCTCGGCTTCCGACTTTGAGATCAACTGATAGAACATTTCTTCCAGATCGTCTTCGTCGTTCTGGTCGGCCAGATCCTCAAGTGTGCCTTCGGTCAGGATTTTGCCGCGATTCATGATCGCGACTCGATCACAAAGACGCTGCACTTCGCTCATGATATGAGACGAAAAGATAATGCACTTGCCGTGATCCCGTAGTTGTTCGACAGTACTGAGTACCTGCCGAGCGACCAGAATGTCCAACCCAAGAGTCGCCTCATCGAAAACCAACACCGGCGGGTTGTGGATCATGGCTCGAGCGATGTTGACCTTCTGCTTCATGCCGGTCGACATCTTGCTGCCAAGCGTGTTTCGTAGTTCGTTCATCTGAAAACGTTCGAACAACGCCTCCATTTGAATCTGCAAGTGATCCGCGTCCATTCCGTACAGTTGGCCAAAATATTGAACCATCTCCCACGCCGTCATGCGGTCGTAGATGGCTGTGTTGGTCGACACGAATCCAATTTGATGGCGGACCTGACCCGGTTTTTCCGAGACCTCATATCCGTTAACCGATGCAGTGCCGGACGTCGGTTTCAAAACGGTACTCAGAATGCGCAATGCCGTGGTTTTGCCGGCTCCGTTGGGGCCCAGCAACCCATAAACCTGTCCGGGCATGGCGTCAAAGCTGACATCGTCCAAGGCGACAAAGTCACCTGCCAAGTCACGATAGTGTTTGGTCAGGCCTCGAACATGAATCATGGTAGAGCATCGGGTTGAAAGAATACGACAGGTCGACACGGATTTACCGACGCAATCGAAAGCGCAGGCAGGCCCGATTCTTCTTACCGATTCCCGAACAAGGACCGATCGATACTCTGGGGCCGCAGAAGTGTAGCTCATAAACCCAGCCAGTGCGCTGGTGACTGACTGCTCAGTATGGTCGTGCTGAATGTCGGACCCATTTTTCTGAAAATAATTGCTCTAGGAGCCAGCGGAAGCAACATGGATTCCATCCCAACACCCGGTTCACATGATATTTCAATCAACATGGGCCCTACTGACGAGGTTGTGTTGCCGGTGGGCAACCAGCCAACAGCAGCAGCTGCCGTTGAAGGTGGGATAAATTCTGCTGTTCCCGGGACGCAGGATCAGTATGAAGAGTACATTCCGCGTAAACCGACTTCGTTGAAAGAGGCAGGTTTGCAGCCAAACGACTTGTTTCCACTGGTATTGAAGTTGTTGTTCCTGCACGGCAACAAAACTGGAATGCAGATTTCTAACCAGATTAAGGTTCCGTTTCAGTTGCTCGAACCGATCATGGCCACACTCAAGGCAGACTTGCTGGTGGGGCACAAAAGTTCGGCAGGTGTGGCTGACTTCGCATACGAACTTTCACCCAAAGGCGTTGAGCAAGCGAGACTGCAGGTCAAACGCAGTAGTTACTGTGGGGCAGCCCCGGTTGGTTTGGAAGTTTACAATGCTGCGGTCTCACGGCAGTCGATCAAAAACCTACGTCCTACTTTTGATCAGGTTCGCAACGCGTTGAGCGATATGGTCGTTTCGGATTTGACCGTCAGTCAGTTTGGTCAGGCGATTAACTCGGGACGCAGTCTGTTTCTGTTCGGAGCACCGGGTAACGGAAAAACCAGCCTTGCTAAACGTGCGATCCGCTCGGTTAGCGAGATCGTCTGGATTCCACGTTCGTTGACGATTGGCGGAGAAATCATTCGCCTGTTCGACCCAAGTGTTCACGAAGCCGCTCCGTTGCCTCAATCTTCCGGGATCCTCTACGAACAAGAAGTGGACGAGCGTTGGGTTCGCATCAAACGGCCGACGATCGTGGTCGGCGGCGAGTTGGAAATGAAGCACCTTGAGGCAACACTCAACCCGATCACCGGCATCATTGAAGCTCCTGTACACGTCAAAAGCAACTGCGGTTGCTTGGTGGTGGATGACTTCGGTCGTCAGCAGATTTCGACAACGGAGCTTCTTAACCGTTGGATCGTGCCTATGGAATCAGGTAGCGACTTTTTGAACTTGCCTTCTGGGCGACAGATTTCGTTGCCGTTCGAACAGTTGCTGATTTTCTCGACTAACCTCGAACCGACGTCCCTGTGCGACGAAGCGTTCCTACGCAGAATTCCATATAAGGTGGAAGTCTTTGATCCGACCGAGGAGCAGTTTCGATCTCTGTTTGACAAGTTGCTTACCGATCAGGGGTTTCAAGTCGAAGAAGGCGTAATCGATCACTTGATCGAGTATCACTACAAGCGAGTGGGGCGTCCATTCCGCTTCTGTCACCCGCTGGATCTATTGAGTCAGGCACGAGACTTCTGCGAGTTCTATCGTCGCCCGTTGTTCTTTAGTCGTGACGTGGCTGAGTTGGCCGTGCTGAACTACTTTAGCGGCATGGCCGGGCAATTGACCGTCTGATTGCCAAGACGCCGGAACCCGCCCCAAAAAACGGGCGGGGTTATCCGAGCCGGACTACCGTCGACATGGCCCGCTTAGTAAGAAGACGTCACGTAAAAGATGTCACCTTAAAAACGGCAGCAAGGCACGTCGTAGATCGGTTCGCCAGACATGATTGACGGGATCGTAGATGCCAAAGTTCTCAGCGGCCAGTTCCCAGTAACACCAATCGATCCCCAGCACCTCCGCCGTGTTCCGAACAGATCGAGTCCAATTGACTCGATGCTCTAAGTTGCCAAACTGGGCAGCTCCGAATTCACCAAGGTGAAGCGGGATGTTGTTGGCGATAGCCCAGTCTCTGGCTTCCCGGAAGTGAAGCCGTTGGATATTGGTTTCCGTTGTCATGATGAAAGACCATTCATCGTTTCGCTTGATCCGAAGCACAGAGACAATCATGGGGATCTGGCTGTCGGAATCGAAGTTCTGAATCGCAATGTTTTGAACTTTGAAGCCATCCGGTAAGTTGTCGAAGTTCACTGTGTACAGCTTCTCATTGCCAGGCGTTGCCGTCGACTGGATGGGGTAATCGATCCGCTCGTCTCCGTCAAACAGAATGACTTGCAGTCGGTAAGGTCGATTGACACGAAACTGAAACGCCTGCGCGTCGGTCAGCGGCGTTGCGTGACGCACCTGAAAACCGGCATACGCTTCTTGGTAGGTGACTCGTAAACCTGACCCGGTCGATTCAACTTTGGTGTTCCAAGAAAAATTGATCCAAGGATCCGCAAACGAGAAATAGAACGGGCGCCACACGACACCCGTCGGAGGAGTCGGTACGACCCAAGGTGCTCCTTGGTGTGTGAAAAAGAAGGGTGAGTAATAATGGACACTGGCGATTAGGTTTGGATCGTCCGGAACCTCCAACTGATCCAAGGCTGCGATTGAATTGAAGTCAAGCGGAGCGATCAGGACCTTTCGAGTCGGATTGGTGGTTCGGATAACATTCAGAGCCTCTTGCTGTATCTCGTTCCATAATCCAGGTACGATATCGAACTGCCCGTGGGGTTCGTTGAGAATTTCAAACAGCAGCCAATCACCTCGGTCAGCATAGCGAGTCGCAATCTGATCCCAGATCGCAAGGAATCGCTCTCGTTCACCGATCGGATCTGCATCCAGTTCTTCGTGGTGATGGTCGTTGAGGATCAACTTAACGTCGATCGCCTGAGCCATGGCGAGGATCTCGTCAATCCGCCCGAAAAATTCTGGGTCGACCGTGTAGGGGGCTTCGGTTAGCGCATGATAAGTCCAGCTAACTGGCAGGCGGATATGCCCAAACCCTGCTTCCGAGACTCGCTCAAAAAACTCGGGTTCAACTCTTAACCCCCAAGCTCCTTCGTAGGGAGCTTCGAGAATAGCGCCGAAGTTGACTCCGTTGCCAAGGTTGGCTGATGGAACTTTTTGCGCGATTACTTGCTGTTGGTTGGACGCAAACAGGGCCACGACGGCAAGCAGCGCCAACGGTTGAAAAACAGAAGTCCGGATAGCTTGGATTTTAGAGAGCATGGGTGAGCATCAGTGGAGGGGTAATCAGGTTAGAACTCAGCCCCACATTGTAAGCGATTGAGTCCTTATGCAACCACCCGAGCCAGTTTATCGCTGGGTTTGTTCTGTGAGGCGCAGGGTGAAGGGCCTAGAATGTCCCTTTAAAGTTGGGTTTTGAGATTAAACCTACCGTCCCGGGCTGCCAATCAGTGACATAAATTCAGCTCGCGTGGCCGGATCGTCCCGGAAATCGCCTCGCAACGAGCTAGTGATCGTTAGGCTGCCTGGTTTTTTGACACCCCGAATCGACATGCACGAATGCTCAGCGCTAACAACCACGCCAACGCCGGATGTGTTCAGTTTGGTTGAAATTAGGTCGGCAATGGTTTGCGTCATGCGTTCTTGAACTTGGGGGCGGCGAGCGACTTCTTCCACGACCCGTGCGATCTTGCTTAGTCCAGTAACTTTGCCTTCGGGAAGGTAGGCGACGTGAGCGACTCCTGAGAACGGCAGCAGGTGATGTTCACACATACTGGTGAAAGTGATGTCGCGAACGAGAACCATCTCGTCATAAGTTTCGGTGAAAGTGACCTCCAAATGCCGCGCCGGATCGAGATGCAGGCCCTCGAACATTTCGGCATACATCTTGGCAACGCGTCGGGGCGTTTCCAGCAGGCCATCCCGTTTGGGATCTTCACCAACGGCTTCCAGAATCATCTGAACGGCCTGTTTCATTTTTTCGAGGTCAACTTTGGACCCTTTGGCAGAATTTTCCACAGCGCGAATTTCTATAAAGTAGGAACGGGCACGGATTCAGTGTTTCATTCCCAAAGCGGTTCGACAAGCGGGAGCCAGTCCGAATTTTCC
>CAZLYM010000025.1:24377-26445 GCA_964563475.1 uncultured Pirellulaceae bacterium | reverse complement strand
TTGGGCGGATCATTTTCCAGTTGGTTCCGTAGTTGCTGTCCGTGCTGGGCATCTTTGGCGATCAAGTACATAAAACCGCCCCCCCCTGCACCGGCCAGTTTCAACGCGCTGATGTGTGGAGCGATGCGTTCGATCATCTGGGCAACTTCTGGAGGGTTGGTGCCGCAATCGAGTGCCTGATTCAGTTGCCAACTGCGATCGACGGATTCGGAAAAATCTTCGAAATCGAACCTTTGCACTGCGTCGAAACAGTAGCGGCTGTTGGTTCCAATACCCGCTAACACGTTCAGCCTGACCGGATCGTTAAGGAACATCCCACGAACGATCTCGCCCAGCACATCGTGGGCTCGTCGTGTGATGCCGGTGTAATAGAGCATCGCTCGGCTTGCATATTCATCTGACAAGAAGAAATCATTGGGCAGCCAGCGAACGGCCTGAGTTTGTACCATGCCGGGCCGAGTTTCGATGAGTTTCGCACCCGGGAGTATTCCGCCCACTTGGTCCTGCCATCCGCCACCGGTTCCCAGCATCTGTTCCACTGCGGTCACGCGAGCAGCCAGCGCCAGTGAGTCCCAGCGGAAGCCACACTGATCGTTCAATGCGCCCAGAACGGTTCCCGAGAGAATGCTGCTGGTACCTAGTCCTGAACCTTTGGGAATCGCCGCCAGCATGGACAGGTCGATTCCGCCACCAAACGATTTCAGCTGATCGGCCAGCGAATCAAATTTGGCTCCGTTAAAATTCGGATGAAAACCGCACAGACAGAAGGCTGCCTTGGCAATTGTGAAGCCACTGCCTATTTCCCGGTAAGAACCCAACTGCTCATACGTTTGAACTTGTTCGCTGATGCCAAGATCGATTGATCGAATCGTAATCACCGGTTCGTCGGTTCTTCGTGCGAAAGCTTGGATCGGAGGCTGTCCGTTGAGGTCCAGAGCGATGTTCACAACGGACCCACCCTGTTCCAAGCAATACGGCGGGGTGTCGGTCCATCCGCCCGCTAGGTCAACGCGAGCCGGACTGCGTGCCCAGACGATCTGGTCCATGGCCAGTTGGTTCTTGGGAACGACTGCGTCTCGAAGGTACGGTTCAAGAATGGCGTCTTCCAAGAAACGAAACGCAGCGGCTTCTTCGGTCTTCCAGGATTCGTCGTCACGACGCTTGAGGACTTCTGATCGAAACATTCGATCATGGACGGCCAGCATGGTTTCGCTGGTTGCGTCAACAGCCGGTGGAAGCGGTTGATTCGACTCGGCAAACGCGCGGGCCGTATCAGCCAAGTCAAGGTTGTAAAAAATACTTCGCTTGCCATGGCTGACCATCAGTGGCAACGCGTCCTGTCTGAACCCTAGGCGATGTTGTTTGATCTGCGGCAGGTCGACCTGTTGGCAAAGTTCACGAGCCGACAGACGCTGTGCGTTAAGCCACGTAGCGCGATGATCATCGTTTGTGTTTGCCAGATCATCCGCCTGATCTGAAATTAACCAATGGATAAAGCTCTCGTTGATCGAGTTCGCGTCAATTACGGGGAATAACGCTGCCAGCTGAAGATCGGTCTCGGGAGTGATTTCGGCCTGGTCCCACGTGATTTTTCGATCGCTAAACCAGTTGCCGGCAGATCGCTCCAGCCACTGAGTTGCTGCATCAGAGATGGCTCCCCGGAAGTGGTCGGAATATCCATAAGAGCGGATCGCCAACTTGTCCTTTCCTACGGGGACGAAATCTAGGCAAACGCCGTCACGGAGTGTCAGTTGCCATTCATTTTTTGGCACTCCCGTCAGCACGTTCCGGCGGCCAAGTTTCCATGTTTCGGGAATGTAACTTCGTTCGACCCACAGGCCTTCGTTTCCCTGCCGTCTTCGCGGCGCTCCAAAAAAAGAGTCCTGAATAAATTGCTTGGGCTGGGCCAAAGAGTTGAATGTGCCAAGCGGAGACTGATCAGTTGCGATATTCTGCAACGCGTACATGGATTCGATTAAATCGTTCGTCGTTCCAAAGTGGTAGAACTCTCCATCGTTAATCGGAGCCACGGCGACTGACAACTTGGATACTTCATCATCTTTGCTAA
>CAZLYM010000025.1:13322-24277 GCA_964563475.1 uncultured Pirellulaceae bacterium | reverse complement strand
TCGTTAAATTCGGCTGACTTGCCAGTGGAGAGTTCAGGACTGTCGCGGCGATCAGTTTTGCCAACAGGCAACGTTTTGACGATATTTGAGCAATCGCGGCTTGTGGCACGCCTGCGGACCATGATTCTCTGAAGCAGCGTGCTCGAACGGTATGAACGAATACCGAAACAATGCAATATGTTCGCTATGCTGAAATTCTTAGAGTCTTTTGGATGGCGGCCAAGAAGAAATTCGCTTGAGCTTGCGTCTCAAATACTGAATCTGAGGCGAGCGTGGGCGTGGTTCCCGATCTTTCTGAAAGATTTTTACCAACAGGAGCAGGGTATGGTTTCGTCTGTGCGAAAATCGATTGCGGTAATTCTCGGCGTGAGCTGCGTCGCAGCGATTGTTTACGCTTTTTCAGCTGGCTGGTTTTCCGGTACGGTGAGTGAAGGCGAAGTCGTTTGGGCAAGGACGGGAGGTGTTGCCGATGGCGAAAACCTTCGTTTGCAACACGTAACACTACAGTCTGGGACTGGGCAAACGAAACAGCTTGTCGATCACAAGGTGTTCTTGGGAATGATCAATACCGGGGCCCAAAGTTTTCAGGTGGGGCTGGATGAGATCAATCGGAATTGGGACATTTCCTACGTGCCGATGCTACTGGAATCAATCAGGTTTTTTCCGATTCGACAGCGAGCTGGATTGTTTAGGGTGCTGACTTCGAAAACTGGGGAAAACTTCGGCGACGATTTTAATGCGTGGTACCGATGGCTTTGGAAACAAAAGTACCAGCCGCATCCGCAGTATGGTCAATTCAAAGCGTCGCTCTATCAGCGGATCGACCGGCGATTCGCTGAGTACTTTCAAGACACTGACGACGCCAAAATTCGCTTGGACGAAATTCGTTGGGGCGGGGTCGTACGAGATGGAATTCCGCCCTTGAAGAACCCAAAGATGCTTCGTGCGGCCGAAGCACAGTACTTGGGTGACAACGATGTTGTTTTTGGGATCAAACTCAATGGAGATGCGAGGTGTTACCCCAAGCGGATTCTCGCGTGGCACGAGATGTTCAAAGACACGATTGGTGGCGAGTCAGTTTGTGGCGTTTACTGAACGCTTTGCGGAGCTCTGATAGTTTATCAGACAGAATTTAACGGGCAGCATCACGAACTTGGCACCAGCGGATTTCTATATCGATCCAATAAGGTAATGTACGACCATGCAACCAAATCGTGCTGGTCGACTCTCCATGGCGAGCCTGTTGTTGGACCACTCGTTGGAAAAGGCATCAAACTTAAACGTCGCTACGTGGTGACATCCACGTGGGGCGAGTGGAAGAAACGGCATCCGGACACGACGGTGCTTTCTTTGGAAACAGGGCATCGCCGTGATTATGGCGAGGGCGTTGCGTATCACGACTACTTCGCAACCGACAAGTTGATGTTCACGGTTCCCGAGTTGGATAAGCGGTTGCTCAATAAGGACGAAGTGTTGGCGCTTCGTGATGACAAAGAGCAACTGGCGATTGCCATTAAGTTGATGGCGAAAAAACGAATTCATCACGACCAATTGGGTGACGTGAAAATCGTGGTGCTTGGGGACGACGATGGAACCAGTCGAGCGTACAACGTTGGCGAAATTTCGTTCACTTCGTGGAATGGCACCGACACTGCAGTTGACTCGTCCGGTCGGAAATGGCGGGTGCTCGAAGACAGCCTAGTAGCGGGAGACCTATCGCTTCAACGGATGCCCTCTCACAGCGCATTCTGGTTTGGCTGGGTGTCGCAGTTTCCCGATACCCGCTTGGTCAAATAAGTAGCCACTGGATTCGCCGACAAGCCGTCATTTTTTTTCGTAATGCCCTGCTGTTTCTGCATCCTCAGAAGTGCGATTCTGGGATAAGATCAAAGGCAGAAGACAAGTTTAAACTTACCGCTCAGGATATTGAATCCTCGACAGATTTCCTCGATCTGCTGGTGGGTTTTATCCTGCCACTTGCCTAATTGCTTCGGTTGGCGTTGAACCGGAGATATGGATCGGTCAACCTCGTTCTATTAACCGACGGCCATGGTAAGCTGGTGCTCCAAAGGGAAGCTCACTCGTATGGAGGGCCGACGGCAGCAGGGTTAACAGCAAATTGGATTCCCTTGTTGGGACGTTAAGGTTTCTTGCTGGGCTAGGATATTGCCTTATTTGATTGCGGCTATAGACATCCAGCGGAATCTGACGATAAACAAAGATGGGAATTCTGCGGTGCCTGCGGCATCAGAAATAGGTTGTCGCCCAATTGGCGCAATCCGTTCAGCTGTTTGTGATCAAAACGAAAGGAAGCTAACGTGAATTTGTCACTCTCCACTCTTGATCGTGAGGTGCTGCGTCACTTGAACTTTACGCTAGGGCACCATCAAGCAGAATTGGACAAAACATACGTCTACCGCGCTTTGGCAATTGCTGTGCGGGATCGATTGATCAACGACTGGGTTGATACTCGCAAGAAATTCGAAGCGACTGATGACCGTAAGGTTTACTACCTGTCGCTTGAGTTTCTGATCGGGCGTTCACTCAGCAATGCGGTGTTGAATCTTGGGATCGATGACGAAGCCGCCTCGGTCGCCAAAGCGTATGGAGTAAAATTAGAGGAGCTGGCCGAAGAAGAGCTTGATGCGGGATTAGGCAACGGAGGCCTTGGTCGGTTGGCGGCTTGTTTTTTGGACAGTTGTGCTAACCTGAAGTTGCCCGTCGTCGGATACGGAATTCGATATGAGTATGGAATGTTCCATCAGCACATTGAAGATGGTCGACAGGTTGAGGATCCTGACCATTGGCTGCGAGATGGAAATCCGTGGGAGATTGAACGCCCTGAGAACGCTCGTACGATTCGATTTTATGGAAATACGACGCAAAAAATCAGCGCCACCGGTGAGCTTCGTACTGCGTTAACTGACACTCATGATGTATTGGCGATTCCGTTTGATATGCCGATTCCCGGTTACAAAAACGAAACCGTCAATACGCTGCGGTTGTGGAAGGCGTCGGCGACAGACGTGTTTGATCTGGATGAGTTCAACTCGGGTTCTTATACCGAAGCCGTGGCTGCCAAGAACAGTGCCGAACAGATTACGATGGTGTTGTATCCCAACGACGCCAGTGAAAATGGGAAAGAGCTACGTTTGAAGCAGCAGTATTTTTTGGTCTCTGCCAGTTTGCAGGACGTGCTGGACGACTGGACGAAAAAGCACGGCACCGACTTCACAAATTTTGCGCAGTCCAATTGTTTCCAATTGAACGACACGCATCCAGCCTGTGCCGTACCAGAGTTGATGCGGTTGTTGATGGATGAATACGGCCAGTCGTGGGACGAGGCGTGGGCGATCACGTCCGACTGCATGGCTTACACCAATCACACGTTGTTGCCCGAAGCGCTGGAACGCTGGTCGGTTGCGTTGTATGGACGTTTGCTGCCTCGGCAGTTGGAGATCATTTACGAAATCAATCGACGTTTCTTAGCCTTGGTGGCTGAAAAATATCCAGACAATATTGAGCTTCAACGACGCGTGTCCTTGGTGGAAGAAGGCCACGAACCGCAATTGCGAATGGCTTACCTTTCCATCGTCGGGAGTTTCTCTGTCAACGGCGTGGCTCAATTGCACACCGATTTGCTCAAGGAAGGCCTGTTCGCGGACTTTCACGCTTTGTGGCCAGAGAAATTTAACAACAAAACGAACGGCGTGACTCCGCGACGCTGGTTGTCTCATTGCAATCCGGAATTAAGAAACCTACTGGATCAGACGATTGGTGACCAATGGAAGCGGGACCTGAGTCATATCGAAAAGTTGAAACCTCACGCCGAAGACACGGATTTTCTGCGTCGATGGATCGATGTCAAACAGGCGAACAAGCGAACGTTGGCAGAGTATGTTCTGGAATCGACGGGGATCGTATTTGATCCATCTTTCTTGTTCGATGTTCAAGTAAAACGGATTCATGAATACAAACGGCAGCTCTTAAACATTCTGCACTGCATTCATTTGTATAACCGAATCAAGGCAGGCGATACCGCCGGCATGGTTCCTCGCTGCGTTTTGATCGGCGGAAAAGCCGCTCCGGGTTATCACGTGGCGAAGTTGATTGTCAAACTGATCAGCAATGTGGCCGATGGAGTCAACAACGACCCGGATACAGCCGACTGGTTACGGATCGTTTTTCTTCCAAACTATCGCGTGTCTGCGATGGAAGTGATTTGCCCTGGGACGGATCTATCTGAACAACTCTCGACGGCCGGAAAAGAGGCGTCCGGCACCGGCAATATGAAGTTCATGATGAACGGAGCGTTGACGATCGGTACGCTCGATGGAGCCAATATTGAAATCCGAGACAAGGCCGGGCCTGACAACTTTTTCTTGTTTGGTTTGGATGCTTCGGAGGTCGTTAAGACGCGGAAGGATTACCAGCCAAACGATATCATCGCCAATGCCCCGGCAATTGCCCACGTGATGGAGCGTTTGGAAGGTGGTTGGTTCAATCGAAACGAGCCCGGCATCTTTGACATGCTGACTGCCGGTCTGCGGGATCCTCATGATCAATGGCTGACGATCGCCGACTTCCGAAGTTTCATTGACGCTCAGCAGCAAGTGGCGGCCGAGTATCAGGAACAGGCATTGTGGAGTCGGAAAAGTGTTCTCAATGTCGCAGGCAGCGGTCATTTCTCCAGCGATCGAACCATCGGGCAGTACGCAAACGAGATTTGGAAGACTCGCCCGCAAGCGTGATCGCGACTTGGGTGAGTTTCACGGGTTAGTCCGGGTTGATGGTCTGTAGCACGCAGGCAGTCGATTTGATCAGGGCGTAGACTACTTGATCCTGTTTCAGTCCCAAACGGTTTAAAGCGGCGGTGGTCAGTTCGACGACCAGCGGTGCCGGACGGTCTTGATCGGTCAGTTGCACAAGCACGGAGGCAACGGCTTGGGATTGGGTTTTGATTTGACTGATTTTGCCACGCAGAATATTGCCGGCGGAAACATGAGTCGGGTTTTGTGTCGAAATCAAAATGCTGCGTGCGGGAATGGTGACGATCGCCTGAGCCTCCGATTCGTTTTTTTGCACGTTTACCGTTTTGCTGAGAACCAGCTCGACCGCTCCACCATCTAGACGGACGCTCGTTTGCGAGTCGGTTGAGTTCACAATGCGGCATGGGAGTACGTTTTGGAAACCGGAAAGCGCCAATGTCTGAAACGCTGGAGGGTTGCTTAGCACCGTCACCGGATCCCCTTGTTGAGTAACCTTTCCCCGGTCAATCGTAATCAATTCATCACAAATCGCTTGGACCTCGACGGCGTCGTGCGAAACCCAGATTATGCTGATTTTCAAATCGTTGACCAAGCGAATGAAAAACGCGAGCGTCTTGTCACGCAGCGCGGCATCCAGCGACGATAACGGCTCGTCCATAATCAGCAGTTGTGGATTTGAGCAGACGGCTCGTCCTGCCGCTACACGCTGTCGTTCACCGCCTGAGAGCGCAGCAGGTTTCCTGTTTAGCAGTTCGGCTAGGTTCAAGACTTCAACGACTTGATCAAACAAATTACGGGGATTCGGGGTAGTTGTCGTGGCGGTAGTGGTCGCGCGTTTTGCACCGAACAACAGGTTCTGCCGAACACTCAAATGAGGAAACAGTAATCCTTGTTGGGAGACTAACCCAATGCCTCTTTGCTCAGGCGGGAGGAAAATGTTTTGTTCAGAATCCATCCACACCGTATCGCCAAAAGTGATTTTGCCCATCGCGTTTCGACGCAATCCGGCAATCGTTTCGATCAGGCTGGTCTTCCCACTACCTGAAGAGCCGAACACTCCGGTCGCACGAGCGGCCAAGGTGATACTGACTTGGAGCGTGAAGGGCTCCAACGGCAAGTGCAGCTCAATCGTAAGCGGTTTGGTTTCGTTCAAGGTTGCCTGCTCGCAATCGTCGCACGTCGAATCAGTAGCTCAGTGCAGAAAATGGCAGCCCAGCCGATACACAGAGCGAATACAATCAAGGTTACGGCTTCTGTTTGGTTTCCAGATTGTTGCGATGAGTAAATAGCGCTGGCGACCGTTTGCGTCTTGCCCGGAATGTTGCCTGCCACGGTGATCGTCGCGCCGAATTCACCGACGGCTCGAGTGAAGCCCAAGATCGCGGCGGCCAGCAAGCCTCGGGACGCTAATGGTAGGCTGACCGATGCAAAGGTCGACCATGGTCCGCGGCCGAGTGTTCGGCTGATCGATTCCAGTTCTGGATCTACGTTTTCAAAGGCAACTTTGGCGGTCCGGATAACTAGCGGAAATGCCATCACGGCCGCTGCTAGGACAGCAGCCTGCCATGTTAGTAAGAGTGTCAGGTTTAATCCCAGCAGCACCGGACCTGCCGGGCCATCGTCTGCCAGAAGCTGTAGCAGTAGATAGCCGACTGCCGTTGGCGGCAACACCATCGGTAGCCCGAAAAGTGAAAACAGGAAATGGGAAGCGATGGAATCGCGTCGAGCGAACTGCCATGCGAGCAGAACAGCGGGAACAAAAATGATCAACGTCGCCACGCTGGAAACCTGCAGCGTCAACAGGATCGCATTCCACGCGGAACTAGTCACAAGGTTACTCGGTTGGAGACAGGGTTGGACGTGAAATTGGGTGTCGGTTGTGACGACGGTTCTCGATTCGTGATACGATCTTATCGGAAACGATTAGCCACCCAACAGCCACGCGGATACTCAACTTGCTCCATGATAATTCATCGCTTGACATCGGGACAGCGCGGCAACGGCCAGAAAAATTGGTTCCGATGTCTGCTTGTCTATGTGTGTGGGCTGTTAATGGGGAGCGTGGCTGGCTGTGGTTCTGGTCAGCCGGTTGATGAAGTTGTTGTGTTTGCCGCGACCAGCGTACAGGCGGCCGTGCAGGAGGTTGCTGAGGAGTTTCAGGCAGAACATGGGATTGCCGTCCGGTTGAATTTCGCAGCCTCGGGTGCACTCGCGCAGCAGATTGTAGCGGGAGGACGAGCCGATGTGTTTATCAGCGCCAGTGAAAAGTGGATCGATGAGATGGCAAACCAAGGCTGGGCAAGCGAAAAGCCGACACGACCGTTGCTGTCGAACTCGATGGTGGTGGTTGCTAACGCTTCGACAAATTGGGAGCTAGATTCGATTGAGCAATTGAGCGATCTGCCTTTTCGCTATCTGCTCGTAGGAGACCCTAGCTTTGTACCGGCTGGGAAGTATGCGAAGCAGTTCCTGCAATCGTCGATCGATCCCAAGACTCAGTTGTCGCTGTGGGACTCAGTCGATGAGCGGATTTGTCCGACGTCTGATTTGCGACGAGTGTTGGCGTTGGTTGATTCTGACGTTTCTTTGATTGGCATTGTTTATGCGACGGATGTTGTTGGGGTGCCCGGTGTGCGAGTGATTCATCAGGTTCCGCCGTCGAAGACCTTGGTCGATTACTTTGCGGTGCCGTTGAATTCGGCGCCCGGGAAGCAGGGAAGCAGTGAGAATGCGAGCAGGTTTCGGGACTACTTGTTCAGCGAGTCATGTTCTAGGATTTTCGAAAAGCATGGATTTCGCCTGCCATCCGAGTGAGTTTGCCGACCGGTCAGAAGGTGCTAGCAGTGACGTGTGTTAGGCAGTGTGGGGCGTGATCGATCGCTGGAATTGGTTTTTGCGAACTTTCGAATCGTGATCAATCGCGATGAACGACACGCACTGGAATTGACCGTTTCCGAGGATTGAAATACTTTGCTGCGGCACTGTGTCTGCCCCGTTTGTATCTCTCCCGCGATTGCCCATTGTTTCCAAGCGTAATAACTCGATACCTCTTGTGGGAACTGGTCAAGATTTTTGTTGTCAGTTCGGTTGTGTTTGTCACCTTGATGGTGATGATCGGAGTCGCTGATGAGGCGGCCGACAACGGGCTCGGCCCAGACATCGTGTTGAAGTTGGTACCGTACATCCTGCCCAAGGCGCTGATGTTCGCGATGCCGGCGACCTCCTTGTTTAGCATCTGCGTCGTGTTTGGACGGATGGCGGCTGACAACGAACTGGTGGCTCTGCAATCGGTTGGCTTGGGAAAAGCGGTTGTGGTTGTCCCTGCACTGGTGGCGGCATTCATGCTAAGTTTGGCAGCTGTCTGGGTTAATGATATTTCTTTCGCGTGGAGTTATTGGGGAGTTGAGCGAGTGGTGCTCGAAAGCACCGACAAAATTGTTTACGGGATGCTGGAGAATGAAGGCAGTTTTAAAAGGAAAACGTTTTCTATTGAGGTCGACGATATTCAAGGGCGCAGGCTGATCCGGCCTGTCATCACGATCAATGCGAGTAAAGGGGAACGCGTTCGGGCGTCAGCGGCTGAGGCAGAATTGTCTATTATTCCTGATCAGCATTCGTTGAATTTGACTTTGCTCAATGGAGTCGTCGAGTCAGAGGGCAAGGCGTCGATGCGATTCGATGATCGGCTGGACATACCGATTCCCTTGCAGACGAAGAAAGAGCTTGCGGACGAATTGGGCAATCCCAGCCATCTGTACATGAGTCAAATTGATGGAGAATGGGACAGGCAAGTCAAAGCACTCAGACGAATGAAGTCGACTCAGGCAATCCAGGCATGCAGCCAGTTGCTGGTCGGTGACATGCTGGGTTTGACGACTCAATCATGGCAGACTCGCTTGTACGAACAGACCGAGGCTAGGGAGCGGCTAGGAAGACTGAAACTGGTTCCGCATCGAAGGTGGGCCAGTGGATTCAGTTGCCTAGCGTTTGCGGTAATCGGTATCCCGGTGGCGATGCGATTGCGATCAGCGAATTACGCGACGACGTTTGGCGTGTGCTTTCTGCCTATTCTACTCTTCTACTACCCGTTGTTTATGTTTGGTCTAACTTGGGCGAAAGAGGGAACACTGCCACCCGCGACCGTGTGGGTTGCCAATGTTGCGTGTGTTCTACTCGGACTGTGGTTGCTACTACGAGAATCCAAGTCTTAGCACTTACGATTCGACCGGTTTGGCGGCAATCGATTTTGAAACAAGTAGATCGGCTTCTTTGGCGTCACCAAGATCTTCTTCTGGGACTGCGTCGGGATAGCGTTGCTTCAGCCGATTCAGTTCCAATTTTAAATGGTTCAGCTCTTCTGTTTGCTCCACAATTTCTTCTGCAAGCTTTTCCATCCGATAGCTGGGGTCACGTTGAAGGATCATGTCTAGAACATCAAGTGTCACAAAGGCACGCCATGTCCGTAGCGCAATTCCTCTTAGTCGGTAAACACGAGCCGTGCGAGAAAGTTGCTGGATCTGCAGGGCTGAACCCAGTCTGGCAGCACGCATGAAGGACAGCATTGGCAACAAGACAATCGCCAGATCGATCCAGTTTTTGCGGCAGTAGACCAATTTTCGTTTGGTTACCGAAATCATGACGACGAACTCGAACACGAACGCCATCCAAATACAGATGGTGGCGGTTTCGAGTGTAAAGGTTAACCAGGAGCTGTTGACGATTAGCTCCGCCCAGAAAAGTTCGAGGATAACCACTGGTAGCACCAGCAACGCGATAATAATCATCGGGATGCTGAATCTGCGAGCCAGCAGTTTCTCAAGTGAGCGATCGATTGGCTGCCAGCCCAATCGAGGCAGCCAGACGTGGGACCCATCAACATGATCACGACCGCAGAGCCGAAAAATGGGCATCAACAGATACCAAAAGTGTTGGCGCATGTTGCGGCTACCGGCTAAGTAGTGCAGGACGGTTTCGATCACGAACAATGGGTACAGCAGCGAGAGCCCAAGCAGACAGCCTGTGCCCATCCATGTGTTAAGTAAATGGCCTTCTTTCAGATGGACAAGCGCTCCGGTCAGCAACAGGAAAAGAAGCGACGCGATAAACATCGGCAGGGATAAACGTTGGTCCAACCAGTTTACAGGAGCTTTCGAGTGATCTTTTTTGGCTTTGGACATGCCAGTAATTCGTCCAGAGTTCGGATTTATTGGTCCCAATCCATTGGTGGTTTCGTGCTTGGTTTTCGTTTACGCCCGCAGAACCGTACTGATTTGTTGCACCAGTTGAAATTCGTGTTGAAAAAAAACCTCAATCATCAAGCTAGGCAAAGCACTAGATCGCGTTTCGTTTAAGTCAAGCGACTTTTCGTTGCTTTGAATTCGGTATTTTCAACGCCACAGACGCTATCGTGAAGTGCAGCATGCGCTAGGCGGACGGAAAGTTCTTCTGAATATATTTTTTAACTGCCCAGATCTTTTTTGCCTTGCGAACTTTCGCATAAACTTCAAGGTATTCGGTGATCGGGATGAGGGCCCGACAGTTAATTCCGTCGATCACCCACAGCTTGTATTGAGAGTGTTTGGCATCGAGCACTTGAATCACTAGGTTGTTTTTACCCACGTCGTTGTAGATCGTACTGTCACCGCGAACGGTTTTTAGAAAATTGAGTGCCGTTAGCAAGTTGGCTTTGTTATAGCCACCCGTTTCGGCAGCCGAAATGATCGTCTCCGACATTGTTCCGTCGTAATTTTTGATCGCTTGAAAAACGAGCCCCTCACCGAGATCCGTTTGAACCTGCCCGTGGTATTCAACGAGATAAGGAATGGCCTCTCGCAGATTTTCAAACGTTCTGTTCAGCGCTTCAAATTTTTCCCGCTCGCCTCGATTCGCGTCCATCGACTCGGGTGTTTGCAGCATCCGGCGTATCCATATTTTGTTGGAGTGCAAAATTTCAATGGATTTGTGGGACGGAATTACCTTAATGACGAGGTCCGGATTGTGGGGATGGGCATAACAATCCCTTTTGCAACCGGAGGCAAAGGGTAGTCGGTCTGATAACCGAATGATCGACGGTTGGGATGGATTCGTTATTGTTCTACGCGGTGTTTTGAAAATTTATGCTTAACTGGGAAGCAGTTTAGCTAGATTGCCAAAATCCACCAAGACGTGCTCTTGCCATGAGCTAGG